>JAIUMG010000390.1 GCA_022565655.1 Alkalimonas sp. | reverse complement strand
CAGGTAGTGAGTAAATCATTGGCCAGGCCATGAGCTAACCTAGCAATCAAATCGGCGCTTGCCGGAGCAATCAAGATGCTGCTGGCCCATTTAGCCAGTTCGATATGGCCCATGGCGGCTTCAGCGGCCGGGTCAAGTAAGCTGCTGCTGACGGGGTTGCCGCTCAGGGCTTGTAGAGTAAGTGGGGTAATAAAGTGACTGCCCCCTTCAGTAAGAATGACGCGCACATCAGCGCCGCGCTCTTTTAAGCGGCGGATCAGATCGGCGCTTTTGTACGCAGCGATACCGCCACTGATACCAAGCAGGATACGTTGACCGGTTAAGGAGTGTTGCATGATGACTGACTCATTAATTCAGATGGTCTTAAGATAGCATGGATCCATCTTTTTCTGCAGCTGAAAAGGAACAACATATGAGCATCAAGGATTGGCCTGCGGATGAACGTCCGAGAGAAAAACTACTGCAAAAAGGGGCGTTGGCGCTGTCCGATGCCGAGCTTTTAGCCATTTTTTTGCGCACCGGTTTACCTGGGTTGTCGGCGGTTGAACTGGCTCGCACCTTACTCAATGACTTTGGCTCATTAAAGGCATTAATGAAAGCTCCACTGGAGCAGTTCTGTCAGGGGCGGGGGCTGGGGGCGGCAAAGTATGTGCAATTGCAAGCCGTGATGGAGCTGAGCCAACGATGCATGTTGCAAAGCTTGCAGCATGAGGCGGTGTTTACCGAGCCTGCTCTGGTGAAGCGTTACCTCAGCCAGCAGCTGGGTTCTGCCAGTCGTGAAGTCTTTCAGGTGTTGTTTCTGGATAATCAGCACCGCTTGTTAAAAAGTGAACCACTCTTTTATGGCACCATTGATGCTTCTCCCGTTTATCCCCGCGTGGTGGTACAGCAAGCATTAACCTACAATGCCGCAGCGGTGATTTTAGCGCACAACCATCCCTCTGGCGTGGCCGAGCCGAGCCGGGCGGACCGTAGCATTACCGAGCGCTTGCAGCGGGCCTTGCAACTGGTGGATATTCGGTTGCTGGATCATCTGGTGGTTGGCGATGGTGAGGTGGTGTCATTTGCCGAGCGAGGCTGGCTATAAGTGGGGGGCAACCTGGTTGGAGTTATTTTCTGCTATTGAACGTTTCTCATGCAAAATTTCTTGAATTCAAGCTGCCTTTCGTGTATAAATTGCGCCCTCTTACGTTTTCAGAGCCGCCTTCCTTGGCCAGAAGGCAGATAAAACGCTCGAGCAGCAGTCATTTTTTGGAGAGATATCGACATGTCAAGAGTATGCCAAGTGACCGGCAAAGGACCTATTACTGGTAATAACAGGTCTCATGCCAAGAACGCAACCAAGCGCCGTTTCCTGCCTAACCTGCAAACGCACCGTTTCTGGGTTGAAAGTGAAAATCGTTTTGTCAAAATGCGCCTGTCTACCAAAGGCATGCGGATCATTGATAAGAAAGGTATCGATTCAGTATTGGCTGAATTGCGTGCTAAAGGTCTGAAATATTAAGGACACCGAAGATGCGTGATAAAATTCGTTTAGTATCTTCTGCTGGTACTGGCTTCTTCTACACCACCACGAAGAACAAGCGTACCATGCCAGAAAAGATGGAAATTAAAAAATTCGATCCTAAAGTGCGTAAGCACGTGATTTTCAAAGAAGCGAAAATCAAGTAATCGATGCTTTTGAAAAAACCCGGCTGGTCCGGGTTTTTTATTGCCTGCGTTTTGTGGTGAAGCCGTATATTATTTGCTATAGACTACCCTCATTTGCCTTGATGCTGCAGGAGTGATGCTGACATGTTACCTCAACTATCTCGCCGGGCCTGGAACAATGTGCTGATTTTTGCCGTGTTGATCCTGATGTTCTTGCTGTATGGCATGCCACAACGTCTGGCCGATTTGCCACATCGTTCTACGTCCTTGCTGGATGAACACACATTGTTAGGTGTTGAGTACCCCTTGGTGCGCTTAAGCCGCTCAACTCAGGGGTGGCGGTTATCACCATCGTCTCCAGAGCTGCAGCCCCTGGCCGAACAAACCATGTCGGTCTGGCAGCAGCAACAACTGCACGATGGGCAGCGCAGTGTTGCACCAACGCCAGAACCGCTCACCCAGGCAACGCTGATGTTAGCAGGGCAAGCCGAGCCGGTGATTTGGGTGCTATTGCTGGCTGATGAGCAGTTTTGGCTAAGCCCTTCACACCGCACCATGTATTACCCTATTTCAGCGCAGGATGCAGAGCGGTTATTTCCAATGGAGTTTCGTTAGTGCCAGAATTACCTGAAGTTGAAGTCTCTTGCCTTGGTATTCGCCCTCATCTTGAGGGGCAGCAGTTGCAGCAGGTCGTGGTTCGGCAACGGCAGTTACGCTGGCTGATCCCTGATGAAGTCATGCAACTGGCGCAGCAGATCATTCTTTCGGTGCAGCGCCGGGCCAAGTACTTGCTGATTGAGGTCGAAGGTGGCCATATTTTGTTGCACCTTGGCATGTCAGGCCACTTGAAAGT
>JAIUMG010000389.1 GCA_022565655.1 Alkalimonas sp. | reverse complement strand
GATATTTTATGACAATATCGCTCTGAGGTCTAATGATTTTTTGAATTTACAGGAAAACACCTGCCAGTCTGCATTTTTGATAACTAATGCTCAAAAACCTAGTCTAACTTGGTTAAACCAAGCACTTCCTGCATGGAATAAAGTGATGGCTGTTTATTTTGCAACCACTGTGCAGCCCTAACCGCACCTTGCGCGAAGGTGGTTCGACTACTTGCTTTGTGAGTGATTTCTAATCTTTCACCAAGATCTGCAAAAAGCGCAGTGTGATCACCGATAATATCGCCACCTCTGACCGTGGCAAAGCCAATCGTGTTGTGCTCACGCTCACCAGTAATGCCTTCTCGACCATAAACAGCGCATTCAGTTAAATCGCGTTGCAGTGTGCTGGCGATGCTGGCTCCTATCGCCATAGCGGTGCCTGAGGGAGCATCTTTTTTGAAGCGATGGTGGGCTTCGATAATTTCGATATCGGAGGTCTCACCCATGACTTTCGCTGCCGTTTGCACCAAGTGCAACATCAGATTCACCCCAACGCTCATGTTAGGAGCCCAGACAATAGGGATATGCTGGCTGGCTTGTTGTACTTGCTGATACTGAGCATCGCTTAAACCGGTGACCCCAATTACCATGGCTTTTTTAGCAGCCACGGCCAGTTGCAGATGCTCAAGCATGGCTTCTGGCATGGTGAAATCAATCCAGACATCGGCTTGTGCAACGATGCTGGCTGAGGTTTCAGTTAAGGCAATATCCAGCTTGCCACAGCCTGCCAACTCACCGGCATCGTGCCCTGACCAACTTGAACCGGGCCGGACTGTCGCCGCCGCAAGGGTTAACACCTGCTCTTTACACACCTGAACAAAAGCACGCCCCATGCGGCCATTGGCTCCAAAAATACCGATCGATGTCATTGCACTACTCAGCTGTTTATAAAATAAGAGCGCTATTAAAACAAAATAGCGCTCTGGAGGTCTAGAGCTTGTTGTCCTTTATCGCTTATTTTTACTACTGCACTGAGAAAACGCTCATACGCTTATACCGCTTTTTTCAATATCTCGCTGGCCACCTCAGGAGTGATATCGCCATGCTCCCCCAGCTTCACCATCTTGTGTTGCACCAAGCGCTCAATGATCGCTTCAATCGCATCTGGTGGTATCCCATAATCGGCCAATCGGGTCGGCACGCCCATTTGTTCAAAAAACGCTTGAGTATGACTGATGGCTTCATCGATCAGCCGCTCTTCATCCTGATGGTCCAATTGCCAGACTCGCCGTCCATACTGCAGTAGCTTGTCACGTTTTTGCTGGCGCTGTTGTTGCATCAACGCCGGTAAAACGATGGCCAATGTTTGCGCATGATCCAAGCCATGCAAGGCGGTCAGCTCATGGCCAATCATATGCGTTGCCCAATCTTGTGGTACGCCGACACCAATCAATCCATTGAGTGCCATGGTAGCCGCCCACATCACATTGGCACGCACCGCATAATCTTCTGGCTGTTGCCTTGCCTTAGGCCCTTCTTCAAGCAGAGTGAGCAAAAGCCCCTCAGCAAAACGATCCTGCACTGCGGCATTTACTGGGTAGGTAAGATATTGCTCCATGACGTGGACAAAAGCATCTACCACACCATTGGCTACCTGGCGCGGCGGTAAGCTGAAAGTTACGGTTGGGTCCAATATGGCGAACTGGGGATACACCAAGGGGCTGGAAAACGCCATTTTCTCCTGGGTGCTGTAGCGCGTTACCACCGAGTTGCCATTGCTCTCTGAACCGGTTGCCGGTAATGTCAGTACACAGCCCAGGGGCAATGCAGCCTTTACTTTGGCTTTGCCGGTTAATAAATCCCAGGCATCGCCATCGTAACAAGCCGCAGCTGCAATAAACTTGCTGCCATCAATCACACTGCCGCCACCAACAGCAACAATGTAATCCAGTTGCTCTTGCTTCATTAAGGCCACGGCTTTAAGCAAAGTATCAAAGGATGGATTTGGCTCGATACCACCAAACTCTTGCCAGGTTTTCCCCTGCAATGCCTCAGTCACTTGCTGATAAACACCATTGTGATGAATAGAGCCACCACCGTAGGTCAGCAGGATTTTCGCCCCAGCTGGCACCAACTGCGCCAACTCGGCAATTTGTTGTTCCCCAAAAACGATGCGAGTGGGGTTATGAAAGGTAAAGTTTTGCATGCAGACTCCTCAGACTAAAGTTTGATACTCTACGGTTCAGCCAAAGAAAGGTATCATGATTCCATGAAAAAAAACCAAGCCAGCAGCCGACATCCTACGTATGGTGCTCTGATCGGCTGATGCTGATGTTCAGCCTCAATCATCAGCGCACTTAGTTCATGAACTGTTACATAAAACTGTTATGCTTAGGCACTAAAGGCAGTATAGTAGTATCGAACTGGATGTAACCTGAAAGGAAGACAGTATGTTGGCAGTAGTCTGGTTAATTATCGCCATTATGTTTGGTATTGCCGAGTTAATGACCGGCACCTTTGTTATTCT
>JAIUMG010000388.1 GCA_022565655.1 Alkalimonas sp. | reverse complement strand
ATGCGTTCAAGCTTTAACTCGGCAGCCGGTGCTTCTTCTTCAGCATAAACCGAGCTAACCGCTAAACCACTGCTGACCGCTAAGGCCAGCAGACTGACTGAAAACCGTTGTACTGTGGCGACGCTATTTTTTCTTTTCTCGTTATTTGCCATGATGGCTCTCCTGCTGAAACGTTGCGTGTACATCACTACTGTAGGCTGAAATGAAGAATTTTTAACCTGTACCTTAGTACTATGGCTTGCCGATGCTTGTTGTATCACACTTGATGAAAATACAACGAGGAATTTGTCATGCTGGGTTTATTCGGCTTGCTTCTGGGGTTGCTGCTGCTCATCGTACTAACCATGCGCGGCTTCAACCTGTTTATTACCGCACCACTTTGTGCGCTGTTGGTTGCCGCAACCAATGGCATCCCGTTCTGGCATGTCGCAGATAAAATTGATTTTGTCCATGGCTACATGAATGGCTTTTCCGGCTTTGTTGCCGCCTGGTTCCTGATGTTTTTACTTGGTTCCTTGTTTGGCAAGTTGATGGAACATACCGGTGCTGCCGATGCCGTGGCACTGGCCATAGTCAAACGCATTGGTCATACCCGGGCCGTGTTGGCTGTGGTGATGGCTTGTGCTGTGCTGACCTACGGTGGGGTCAGTGTCTTTGTGGTGGCATTTTCTGCCTACCCAATGGCGGTCAGTCTGTTTAAAGGCGCCAACTTACCCCGTCGCTTTATTCCAGCGGCTTTAGCTCTGGGGTCAGTCACCTTTACCATGACCTCTGCTGGCTCGCCCGAAATCCAGAACTGGATCCCTATCCCTTACCTTGGCACCACGCCCTATGCTGGCTGGGAAGTCAGCCTGGTGGTAGCCATTATTATGGCAGTGACCGGTTACCTGAGCCTGATGTGGATGATCCGTAAAGCAGTCAACAAAGGTGAGCATTTTCAACAACGAGCCAGTGATCCAGTGGTGGATGACCGGGCACTGCCGCACGCCATTTTTGGTATTCTACCATTGGTTGTGGTACTCACGTTATCCTTTTTCCTGCATGAGCAACTGCAGCAGGCCGCTCTGATTGTCGCCCTTGCTGGTGGTGTGGTCAGTTTGTATCTAATGAATATCAAATTCCTGAAAAACCCGGCGGCTGCTACCAATGAAGGCGTGCTGGGCGCTTTGCTTGCCATCGGTAATACCGCTGCTGTTGTCGGCTTTGGCAGTGTCGCCAGGCTCACCCCAGCCTTTGCCGGCGTGGTCGACTACATGACTCATTTACCGGGCCCGGAATTATTGGGTGCAGCGGTGGCGGTCAGTGCCATTGCCGGCCTCACCGGCTCTGCCTCAGGCGGGCAAGCGATCGCCTTACCGGAGATCGCACCGACCTATTTAGACCGCGGCGTGGATCCCGAACAGCTGCATCGGGTGGTGGCTATTTCATCCGGTGCCTTGGATTCGTTGCCGCACAATGGCTATGTGGTCACCACCATTCGTGCAATTTGTGGTGAAACGCATCAGAATGCGTATGGGCCCGTGGCCGTGGTCAGCGTATTAGTACCATTGGCTGGTGTCTTTGTTGCTATCGCTTTATTCCAGTTCTTTTAAGGAGTTCTATCATGAAACATCCGCTGATTGTGCTTGGTTTTCTGCTGTTTTGGAGCACGGCTTGCCAAGCCATGCTGGTCGAGAAACAGCGCTTTGAGATAGCCGAGTTCACGACTGAAAATGGCCAGCTTATTGCTCCGGTTCAGGTTGGCTGGGAAGCGTACGGAGAATTAAACAGCGACAAAGATAATGTCATTTTAATCACGCACTTTTTCTCGGGGACGTCACATGCCGCAGGCAAATACCATGAGGATGACCTGGCCCCCGGCTATTGGGATGCTATCATCGGCCCGGGCAAGGCCATCGATACCGATCGCTATTATGTGATCAGCGTCGATACCCTGGCCAATGCCAATGTCTATGATCCCAATGTCATTACCACCGGCCCAGCCACCATCAACCCGGCTACCGGCGAGCCCTGGGGGCTGGATTTTCCGGTGGTGACCATTGGCGATTTTGTTGAAGTACAAAAAGCATTGCTCGACAGTCTTGGGATTGAAAAGCTGCATGCCGTGATTGGCGCCTCAATGGGGTCATTTCAGGCCATTGAGTGGGCCACCCGCTACCCGGATAAAGTTGAACGCTTGGTGCCCGTGATTGGCTCTGCCTTCATTGATGCCTGGGCTGGTGTGCGGTTGGAACGCTGGGCTTACCCCATCAAGCAGGACCCTGCCTGGAATCAAGGCGATTACTACGCAACCGGGCAGCCTGAGCAAGGTTTAATTACCGCCTTGTCTTATATCATACAAGATGCCGTGCATCCGACAGGCTTTAACCTGCGCTACCCGGCTCCGGCAACCGAGCCAGCATTGCATCAGGATATCACCGCCAGCTTATCTGCCTGGCAGCAGCTGCGGGAGCATGCCGCCGTTCGGGCGGAGTTTCAGGATGCCAATCATATTCTTTATTTGGTGCGAGCATCGCAATTATTCCGAGCAGG
>JAIUMG010000387.1 GCA_022565655.1 Alkalimonas sp. | reverse complement strand
GGAAACGCCAATGCTACCACCAGTGCCCACATCGGCCCCAAGTGCGCCTCGCCACTGAACTTGGTCAGGATCAGCACCGGGATAACGATATTAAACACGATATTACCAAAAAAACCGCCTTTCTTTTTGGCTGGTTTTTGCTTCACAGCATCGGACATAACGACTTCCTCACTCACTACGCATCTGCGTCGATACACATTCTTAATAAGCGCTAGTATGCCACTAGCCGGCATCCGCGGCTAGCTGCTGATCCAATAACAAGATGAAACTCAGCACGGTTTCGCTGACCGCATGATAAAACTCGACATCCACCCGTTCAGCCGTATCTCTGGGGCTATGGTAATCGGGATGATCAGCCACGCCGAAATACAAAAACGGCACTCCATGGCGATGAAAGACGCCATGATCGGAGCTTTGCGTCCAGTTTTCGGTGCGGCCCGCTCGCCACCAGGGGCGATCATGCGCTCGGATCAATCGCACCCGGCTTTCTGCCTGAACCTGATCCAGCAGCGGATGCAACCAGGGGTGCTGATAGGTACCAACAGCAAACAACTTGCGCTCGGTATCACGGCTCAGCATATCGACATTAACATTAAACGCCAGCTGCTCTGCTGCCAGCATCTGATGCTGAAATAACGCGACTGCGCCCTGCAAGCCTTTTTCTTCACTATCCAGCGCAATAAACAGCAAGGGGTGCTGCGTTGGGTTTTGTTGAAAATAACGGGCCAACTCCAACATGGTGGCCACCCCGGAGGCATTGTCATCCGCTCCATGGAAAATGTCACCGTTGCGCACCCCCAAATGATCGTAATGCGCGGTGATGACGATGTAAGGTAAATCCGGCTGTTGGCCTGGTAAGCGGCCCAGTACGTTTGCCGCATTACTAATGGCTTCAATCTGCCGCTGCCGTTGGCGAAATAAGCCACTAAACTGAATATGCTCTTTCACCTCATACTCTTGCAAATACCCCTGCTGGCCCGCAGGCTGCAAACCAATGTGCTGATAATGATCGATCAACCAATGCCGGGTTGCCAAGGCACCCGGTTGACCAGACTCGCGCCCTTCACGGTCAGGGTGTGCCATCCAGCTTAGGTCGCGCATCATCCGCTCTGCATTCAACCGCTCTGGTGTTGTTTCAGCCAACTGCTGCGGCGTGATCGCTTCAATCCGCGCGGCTTCGCGTTCCGTCAGCCATTGCTGCCAGGCAGGGTATAAGGCGTAATAACCTAGTACACCTAGCACAGCAAACACGAGCAAGATTGCCAGCAGTCGTTTTATCCATTGAGTCATTGATATGATCTCTCGCCAAGTAAAACAGCAGTGTACTGAAGAAGTGCAGCAATAAAAAGGACGCATCGACCGGATGAAGCGACGATGCGCCAAGGCTGTGGTTGGACAGGTTTAACGGGATTAACGGCGCTGCATCGCCTGATTATTTTGTTGGAACAGCGCATAGGGGGCTAGCTTTGGCAGTTCGCTGATTAAATCCTGCTCCAGTACCGTCAGCTGCTGGATTTGATCGCACAAGGCATCGCCTTGCTGCTCCAGCGCCGCCGCTTGCAGATCCATGCTGGCTTCAAGTTCTTCGCCGAATTTTTCCATCCGCTCGCCAAAGGCTTCCATTCGTTGCTCAAAACTACCCTCACCACTGAAAAAGGCTTTTCCCAGTTGCCAGAAGATACTGCTCATGGAGCTTTGTACCACCTCTTCGATGGCCGCTTCAAACTCAGGGCCAAAGGCATCACCAAGTGCATCAAGCTGACTACCGCGGATCACCAGGCTATCTCCCTGCTCAGAGATAATTCGGCTTCTGGCGTCATCCACTTTTTGCATGGCACTCTGCATCGCCTTGTGCTGCGCCAATGGCCGGCCGGTCAGTTCGGTCAGCACCTGATCCACGGCGCTGTAGGCAAGATCCATCGCCTCAATCACAATACGAACCGTGGTTTGGCCTTGCTGGTACACGCCATCACGGTATTGTTGCAGCTGCTCTCGATGCGCTGGGCTGGTCTGTTGTGGCTGTTGCTGCAACCACAGCTGACCATCCTGATCGATACGCCACAGCTCTGTGCTGCCTGACGATACGGTCAGTTGCTGGGGTGTCATGGTCAAATCATGCTGCAGTTGAAAATTGCATTGCTGCTGATTGATTGTGGTTCCGGCCATGCTCAGGGCCAGTGCGGTACTGATGATCATGCTGCTCATTGTCTCGTCCTCAAGTCGTGATCGTGCATTCGTTGTCTGTTCGCAGTACAAACAAAGCAACCAAAGTGCCAATTATTAATTTATTGTTTTTAAAGGATTTAGTTAGTTTTTATTTTGTAGAGCTGGAGGTGAGTAATTAAATTGGCTAAAAAGTAGTTGATTTCACAAGCCGATAATTGGCTTCTTAATTCCATAAAGGAATAAAAAAGAGAAATCTATTCTTTTACGATCATCCATATAGACGGCTATGCTAGCGGCCTTATGATCGAACAGGTGTCGTTATGCTTTTGTCTTCTCTTGTCGCCCAGGCGAGCCCATTGACTGAACAGCAAATTCAGC
>JAIUMG010000386.1 GCA_022565655.1 Alkalimonas sp. | reverse complement strand
CGGTTATCGACCACATTAATCACCCCGCCAATGGCACCACTGCCATACAATAAAGTCGCCGGGCCGCGCAGCACTTCAATTTGTTGCGCAGTAATGGCATCGGCGGTAATGGCGTGATCCGGCCCTTCCCGCGAGACATCGCCGGTGCCCATGCCATTGTGCACCACTTGCACCCGGGCTCCGTCCAAACCACGGATCACCGGGCTTGATGCCACCGGGCCAAAGTAATTGCCATGCACCCCAGGTTCGTGCTTCAGTGTTTCACCGATACTGGCTTCAGAGCGTCGGACCAGCTCGTCACCACTTAACACCGATACCGGGCCAGCCATCTCCACCACTTCACGACGCAGGCCAGAAGCCCGCACTTCAATGCGTTCATAGTTTGCTGCATCATCTTGCTGTGCCGTATCGTCAGCCATTACAGTCGTACTCAGAGCAGCGAGGATAGCGGCATGGATAGTTGTCAATCGACACATGGTTGTTACCTACCAGTTAACTCTTAAAATTGCGCACATGCTAGGGAGTTCTATCTGAGGATGCAAGGCATGGCACAAATTTCCGCGATGAAATCGCAATAAAATGTGATAGTATCACATTTTATTCTAGCTATAATGCTTTCCCAGCTATTGAAGGAGTTGATCATGCTGCAGGCCACACTGCCAGATATCACCAGCGAAACCGTTGCCAACAGCCAGCTGAAACTGGATGGCGTTGGTATGCAGCAGATTGACCTGATGCTGCCGCTTACCGACGATGGCGATAATCTGCTGCTGCCCGCCAAGGCCAACATCGCCATTAATTTACCGGCAACCGGAACCCGCGGCATTCATATGTCACGCCTGTACCGGCTATTGAATGACTTTTGCGAGCAGCAGTCATGCAGCCCGCTTCGTTTGCAGCAATGGTTAGAGCAAATGCTGCAGAGTCATCAGGATTGCCAGAGCAATCAAATCAGTTTGTCACTCTGCTTTGATCGTCTGCGAAAGCGACCGGCGTTAAAAACGGCCAACCTGGCGGGTTGGCGCAGCTACCCGGTTCGCCTGCAAGCCAGCCTGCAACCAAGCGGGTTTCGGCTAAGCATGACCACAAAGATCCAGTACTCATCGACTTGCCCATGCTCCGCAGCGCTTAGTCGTCAATTGCTGCAACAGAAATTTCTGGCTGATTTCGCCGATAGCGAGCAGCTGAGCAAAGACGATATCGCCAACTGGCTGCTGCAGCATGGCAGCTATGCCACACCGCACAGTCAGCGCAGCGAGGCCAGTATCGAGGTGCAACTATCAGCAAATGCCAGCACCTTCCCGATCAGTCGGCTGATTGATCAGGCAGAGCAGGCGCTTGCCACGCCAGTGCAAACCGCGGTTAAGCGCGCCGATGAACAAGAATTTGCCCGGCTCAATGGCCAAAACCTGATGTTTGTCGAAGATGCTGCCAGACGGCTGCATGCTGAACTACGTCAACATTACGCTGCATTTTCCATTGAGCTGGCTCACCTTGAAAGCCTGCACCCACACGATGCCATCGCCCGGGTGCGTTATCCAGAGCAGGAGTCGCTATGAACAGGCAGCAATGGTTGGAACGTCGAGCGTGTAAACGTGCCGATCTAATGATCACTGGTGCCGAATTAGTCACACCAGCGGGCCTAGTGCGCCAGAACATCGCCATCATTGATGGCTGTATTGCCGCCATTGGCACCGACGGCTGGAGCAGCCAAAAAACAATGGATGCAACCGGCCTGCACCTGCTACCGGGGGTGATTGATACCCAGGTGCATTTTCGTGAGCCCGGCTTAACGCACAAAGAAGACATTGCTCATGGCAGCAAAGGGGCAGTGCTTGGTGGCGTTACCGGTTTTTTTGAAATGCCCAACACCAACCCACTGACTTTATCCGCCGATTGCTTGCAAGCAAAGCTCGATAGTGCAGCAGAAAATAGCTATTGCAACTACGCCTTTTACATCGGCGGCAGTGCGGCCAATCTGGGCCAGTTAGCCAGGCTGGAACAACTGCCCGGCTGTGCCGGCATTAAAGTCTTTATGGGCAGCTCCTTTGGTGATCTGCTGGCAGAGCAAGACGAATTGTTACTGCAAATTTTACAGGATGGTTGCCGCCGGGTCGCTATTCATGCCGAAGATGAAGCGCGCTTACGAGAGCGCAAAGCACTGGCAGTAGATAGTGTACAGAGTCATCCGCTATGGCGGGACGCCGAAAGCGCCCTACTGGCGACCAAGCGCATTGTGGCTTTGGCTGAGCAAGCCAACCGTCCGCTGCATATCCTGCATATCTCCACCGCTGAAGAGATGGCTTATTTATCAGCTTTCAAGCATCGGGTCACGGTGGAAACCACCCCACATCACCTGACCCTGTGCGCGCCGGACTGTTACCAGCGTCTTGGCAGCCTGGCACAGATGAACCCGCCGGTGCGCGATGCGCTGCATCAGCAAGGACTATGGCAAGGCATTGCCGATGGCACTGTCGATATCCTTGGCAGCGATCATGCGCCCCACACGCTGGCAGAAAAATCCAAGCCATACCCCGACTCCCCTAGTGGCATGACTG
>JAIUMG010000385.1 GCA_022565655.1 Alkalimonas sp. | reverse complement strand
TTTCTGGCGTTGCTGGCGATTGCCGTGGCGCTGGGGCTGGCAGGTTCCTATTTGTCGGTTAGTCGACATATCCGGGCCATCGAGCCAACCGGGCCTTAGTCCCTTGAAGCGGCATGCATGGCGCTTCAGGGGGTTAACTCAGCTGTTGCAATTGCTCCGCCCAGTCGACAGCATCAAGATACAGCTCCCGCACATCGGTTTTTTCATCCACTAAGCCAGCGGCCTGTTGCTGATAGTGTTGCCAATCGGCTTGCTCGTAATGCAGTACCATTTGCAGTGATTGCCCCAAAATACCTTGTTGTTGCAGTAAGGCCTCTTTGATGGCTGACTCCAGCGGCAACTGCTGCAACACTTGCTCCAGGGGTTGCTCAAGCAAAGCATCGATCAGCGATAACATACCGGTTAAGAAAGCACTGGATTGCAACTCCAGCTGGCCGGAAGCTTTGGTCAGCTGGTCACAAAAACGGGCGCGGATAATCGACATCTTTAACAATTCAGGTTGGTCGGTCACCGATAGATTGGAAAGTGCCACCAGGGCGATAAACTTCTTCAGTTCGGTTTCGCCCATAAACACCATGGCATGCTTCAGCGATTGAATGGGGCGGGGGCGGGCGTAATAGGCGCTGTTGATAAAACGCAATAATTTATACGATAAACCCAGATCCCGCTCAATCACCAACACCAGTTTATCAAAGTCCAGTTCCGGTTCGGCAGCTTCAGCGATCAGTGCCAGCAAGTGCATCTGATGGTGGCCCAGTTGCTTGTGCTTCAACATTTCAGGCCGGGCAAAAAAGTAACCCTGAAAGTAATCAAACCCCATGGCCTGCAATTGGTGAAACTCCGTCATGGTTTCTACTTTTTCGGCCAGCAGTTTGCCGGTGAAGCCTTTCAGCTGGCGGATTTGCTCTGGCAAATCGTCCAGGCTATTTTGCCGGATATCCACTTTCAGATAACTGATTAACGGCAGCAGCCGTTGCCATTCAGGGCTGAAGGTATAGTCATCCAGCGCTAGCTGGTAGCCCAACTCATGCAATTCGCGACAAGCAGTCAGCAGCTCACTGCTAAAGCGCACCGACTCCAGAATCTCAATCACGGTGCTGGCCGGGTCCAGCGAGGTTGGAAAGTGGTACAATAAACTGTCTTCAGCAAAGTTAATAAAGGCTAATTTATTGGCGGTAATGCGCTCGACACCAAACAACAAATGCTGCTCGGACAGCAGGCGGCTGGTGGCTTCATCTGGATCAATATCGGGAAAGGCATTGCGCTCACCATCACGAAATAACAACTCATAGCCAATCAACTGTTGTTGCTGGTTAAAAATAGGCTGACGCGCGACATAGCCATACATGGTTCAGAGTTCCCAGAGAATGATTTATCCCAGTGTAAAGCAATTTTCCATGAGTGTCATAGTTCTGCTTACGACGGTAGCAAAGCGGCATCAGGTCGGTTTGTAATAAAAGAAACCTGTTTAGACCAAGCTGTTCTAGAAAAGATAAAATAAAAATTAGCACTCTCAGTGAAAGAGTGCTAATATGCTTTCATCTTGAAATGGATGGATGTAAGCAATGACAAAATCTTCTGAACTGATGACCCTTACATTAGGTGCCAGCAGTAGCTTTGAGGCCTATGCTCAAACTGTCAGCTCAATCCCGATGTTAACTGCGGAAGAAGAGAAAGATCTGGCCGAACGCTTGCACGACGAAGGCGATCTGACGGCTGCACGTCAACTGATTATGTCGCATCTGCGCTTTGTGGTCCATATCGCCCGCAGCTATTCTGGCTATGGTTTGCCGGTGAGTGATTTGGTGCAAGAAGGCAATATTGGCCTGATGAAAGCGGTAAAACGTTTTAACCCGGCCGTAGGTGTACGCCTGGTCTCGTTTGCGGTGCACTGGATCAAAGCAGAAATTCATGAATACGTGTTAAAGAACTGGCGCATTGTCAAAATAGCCACCACCAAGGCGCAGCGCAAATTATTCTTTAACCTACGCAAATCGAAAAAACATCTGGGTTGGTTCAGCCAGGATGAAGTTCAACACGTCGCCGAGTCATTGGGTGTAGCCGAGCACGAAGTCCGGGAAATGGAATCGCGCATGAGCAACTACGACATGCCATTCGACGCACCAGAAGGCGATGATGACCAAGCCTACACCGCGCCAGCCTATTATCTGGAAGACAAAGGCTCCGATTTAGCCGGCCAGGTGCAAGAGCAACAATCGGATGATCTGGCTGTTGAGCAACTGCAATCGGCCATGCGTACGCTGGATGAGCGCAGCCAGGATATTATTCGCGCCCGTTGGTTAAACCAAGACAAAATGACGCTGCAAGAACTGGCAGCCCGCTACGCCGTCTCAGCAGAGCGCGTGCGCCAGCTGGAAAAAAACGCCATGAAAAAGCTGCAAGCCGCCATGAGCTAAGCTTGTATGCTTCACCCAAAAACCACCGTATAAGTCGGTGGTTTTTTTGTTTTTGGCGACACTTTGCTCTTTGTCACTCGTCGCTTATTTAGAATCACAATCAACCCAAAAGTCTTCTCGGTGCATCCATATCCTCATGCAGTACAC
>JAIUMG010000384.1 GCA_022565655.1 Alkalimonas sp. | reverse complement strand
CTGCCAGAAGTTCTAAAGGTAAGGCCTGATGTTTCAGCGGTTGCCTGTGCCACCAAAGAAGCCCAGTCATCCAGGCTATTGGTCATCAACAGCCGGTCTTCTACCCCGGTTTCATGCAGCTGGAAAAACTCATTGACGCAGCCGGCAAGATGCAATCGCTCGAGTGAATCGATGTCTGGATTATCCTGCCAGTCAGCGGGCATACCTCGATAGGCGCTTAGTTCCGCACTCAACAAAGATCGCAGAACGGTTTTGCCTTCGGCACGAGTAAACCACTGTGGCATTGATTTATCCTTGAACAAACAAATGAGCTATGGAAGAGAGGCGAAGTTAGCCGCTCGCCAAAGGAGTTGGCTGAGCGGCTGAGCAAATGATTATAAGCGCTTAACAAAAATCCAGAAGCTGTCGCCAGAAATGGCTTTTTTCATATGAACTTTTACTTTGGTGGGCTTCATCTGGTAATCAAATACGTATTCGAACATGGTATTCAAATCGCCATTTTTGACGCCATCTTTGAAGCGGCCCTGAAACTCTTTACTTTGGGTGCAAGGAGCAACGTCGGTAAAAAAGTTTTTACCGATCACACTTTTTGGATCACGACCGGTAATGCTGCCTTCCGCTGCATTGTATTGAATGATTTTGCCGGAACCATCAAGCTGAATGGCACCAAAAGCCAGTTTATCAAGCTTTGCATCATCCATCTTTGCCAGTGAATTCTCGATATCATCCCCGCCAAAGCGAATAGTTTCTAAACTCATAATTACAACCTTATCGTATGTTGTTGCCGAACATCGGCGCCAGATTTAAGTTTTCATGTTTTGTCAACTTACCCTAACACTTACGGGCAGCCGTTCGGTTCAGATCATAATGACTAGCAAAATTCTTTTAGAGCAAGATACCATAAAAAAGCCGGGCCTATCCATGATGCCCGGCTGCTGCTTAGATGATTAGCCGTGACTACTCATCATCTTCAACCAGAGTCATCAGGGAGGTATTGCCACCTGATGCGGTAGTGTCGATGCTGATGGTTTTCTCCGTCACCAAACGTTTGATCAAGGTATCGTAATACTCGGCACTGATCACCGGCAAAATTGCCCCTTGACGTTGCGCCAGTTGCTGGCTGAAGTAGCCTAGGCGTGACGAACGCGCGGCGACCACGGCTCCGGCCAGATGAGGGTGCGCCAGAATGGCTTGCAGCTGATTTGGCCTGGCCACCTGGAAGACACCTTCAGCAACCCCGGTAGCGATGAACTTGTCTTTAAACGCTACCGCTTCCTCATAGAACAACTCGGATGCTACCGTGATCACGGTATTGCCTGCAGCCAGAGCGGTGATGATGGAAATTGCCCAGAAGTTGAATGAGGTACTCTTATCCGCATAGCAAACCACACAGCCACGTGGCTCAATGTGCAAGGTATTGGATTCGCCCGTTGGCCCTGGCAAGGTAATGTGCTTGCGCATGTGTTTTTCCAACCGGTTTAGCTGAGCACGGGCATCGGCCAGTGTCTGCGCCAAATCGTCGGCCAGTTCATCAATGATATCAACGGTCGCGACTTTAGCCAGCAGTTGGCGTACTGCCGATACCCGGTCATTCAGTGGGGTAGCGCGCCAGATCTTCTCATCACGCAATGAGTTTGCCATCAACACGGCGACTTGCTCATCGGCATCATCGGTATGGTGCAGATCCAATTCGTCTGGGGTCAGGCTGGTCATTTGCACATTATCCGGTGAGGCTTTTTCTTTCACCAGCCGCAGCAAGTAGTTCGGCCCACCAGCTTTGGGGCCAGTGCCAGATAAACCACGACCACCAAAAGGTTGTACCCCAACAATGGCGCCAATCATATTGCGGTTGACGTACACATTACCGGCACGAGACATTTTGGCCAGATACTCGCAGCGATCTTCAATCCGGGAATGCACGCCCATGGTCAGGCCATAGCCGGTGCCATTGATTTGATCGATGACCTGATCCAGCTCGCTGGCTTTGTAACGAATAATATGCACGCAAGGGCCAAAGACTTCGCGTTTCAGTATCGACAGCTCCTTAATTTCATACAAGCGTGGCGCAAAGAAATAGGCTCCGTTCGCCTGGTTATCCGGGATGTCACACTGATAGTGCAAAGTAGCTTTATCTTTCAAATACTCAACATGATCAGTCAAGGTTTTCAATGCCTTTGCATCGATCACCGGGCCTATATCGGTTGATAAGAATGCTGGGTCGCCGACATGCAGCTCTTTTAATGCGCCAACCAGCATCTCAATGATGCCATCGGCCACATCGTCCTGAACAAAGAGTACGCGTAACGCAGAGCAGCGCTGGCCGGCACTTTGAAAGCCAGAACTAATCACATCATCAACCACCTGTTCGGGTAGGGCGGTGGAGTCAACAATCATGCAGTTCTGCCCGCCCGTTTCAGCGATCAGCGGCACCTGAGTATCGCTTCGTGCTGCCAGTGTTTGCGAAATAATGGTGCCGGTTTCGGTAGAGCCGGTGAACATGACCGCCTGAATGCGTGGATCAGGCACGATGGTTTTACCAACTTCACTGCCGCGTGCAATCACTGGTTGCACCACATGCTCTGG
>JAIUMG010000383.1 GCA_022565655.1 Alkalimonas sp. | reverse complement strand
CCACCAACCGAGCGGTGACCTTTTAACGCCAACAGGCCATTGGCTTCAGCTTGCTCTACAAAACGACCATTCAAGGCATCATCAGCCAGTAAAAATGGTACATTCATCCAGGAGCGAAACTCTGGAGCAACATCATTACGGTAAAAGTCACTTTGGTCGAGATAACCATACAGCAAATCAGCTTTGGCTTTGTTTCGGTCCGCCATCGCAGCTACACCGCCCTGCCGTTTTAACCAATCAAACACCAGACCGGCCAGGTACCAGGCAAAGGTTGGTGGCGTGTTAAACATGCTGTCATGCTTTGCTGTCAGGCTGTAATCCTGAATGCAAGGGATGGTACGCTGGCTGCTATTAAGCAAATCATCACGCACAATCACCAGGGTAAGCCCTGATGGGCCGATATTTTTCTGAGCACCTGCATAAATCAGCCCGTACTCACTGACTTGAATGGGCCGCGACAGAATGGTTGAGGATAAATCGGCCACAATAGGTTTATCGGTTTGTGGCAAGCCAGTAAACTCGATACCATCAACCGTTTCATTCGGGCAGCAGTGAAGGTAATCTGCATGAGCGGATACCTGCCACTCGGTTGGTGATTGAATGCTGCGAAGTCCATCATCGCGCTTGAAGCGAATATCCGTGGCCTGTACCTGACCAAACTTCACCGCTTCTTCAGCCGCTGCCTGCGACCAAGAGCCAGAGATCACGTAGTCCGCCAACCCTTGCGGGCTTAATAAGTTAAGCGGTACTGCTGAGAACTGGCCACGCCCTCCTCCGTGCATAAACAGCACTTTATAGTTCGCCGGGATTTGCAATAGATCGCGCAGATCCTGCTCTGCTTTTGCTGCTACCGCCATAAAGGAAGCACTGCGATGGCTCATCTCCATCACAGAGCAGCCATGTTGTTGCCAGTTGATAAATTCTGCTTGCGCCTGTTGCATGACTTCCGTGGGAAGCATTGCCGGGCCGGCGCAAAAATTATAAGTGGTCATGCTGTGTATTACTCCACACTCAAAGGTGATGATAAAAACGAGCGCTGCTGCGCCCGTTTTTGTTGAGTGTTATACCTGGTCGTCCCCGATTGGTTGTTCCGGTGTTTGGCCGTTATCTTTGGTGCTTTGTTCGGTTGTATCAGCTTCTGCTGCCGGCTCGCTACCTTCCTCGCCTTCAGTCAAATCTGACAACTCTTCTTCTGTTATTTCATCAATTCGCTGAACACCAACCACCAACTCATCAGCCACGGTACGGATCAGGATAACCCCCTGAGTATTACGACCAACCTCAGAAACTTCCTGTACCCGGGTGCGCACCAAGGTGCCTTTGTTTGAAATCAGCATGATTTCATCGGATTCGTTCACTTGAACAGCGCCAACCACCAAACCATTTCGCTCAGAGACTTTTATGGACACCACGCCTTGCGTTGCCCGACTCTTGGTTGGGTATTCAGTCAGGCTGGTTCGTTTGCCGTAGCCATTTTCCGTAACCGTCAGCACCGCACCTTCACCATTCGGGATGATCAAAGATACCACGCTGCCATTTTCACGCAGTTTGATGCCGCGAACACCTGTGGCTGTCCGACCCATGGCCCGAACCTGACTTTCCGGGAAGCGAACCACTTTACCATCATCAGAGAACAACATGATTTCATTGTTGCCATCGGTCAGGCCAACCCCAATCAGTTGATCGCCATCATTCAGGTTGACGGCAATAATGCCGTTACTGCGTGGGCGTGAGTAATCCGTTAATGCCGTCTTTTTCACTACCCCATTGGCGGTTGCCATAAAGACGAATTTACCTTCTTCGTACTCGCGTACAGGCAAAATCGCCGTAATGCGTTCGTTTTCTTCCAGTGGCAACAAGTTCACAATAGGTTTGCCACGTGAAATACGGCTGGCCTGTGGCAGTTGATAGACTTTCATCCAGTACAATCGGCCACGATCAGAGAAACATAAAATGGTGTCATGAGTACTTGCAACCAGTAGCTGGTCTACGAAGTCTTCATCTTTAACTTTGGTGGCGGCTTTGCCTTTACCACCCCGACGCTGTGCTTCGTAATCAGTCAATGGCTGATACTTGGCATAACCGTGGTGAGACAAGGTCACCACGACGTCTTCTTCAGTGATCAAATCTTCGATATTGATATCGAGTTCGTTGTCCTGAATTTCAGTCCGACGGGCATCGCCGTATTGGTCTCTGGCGGCGTTTAACTCTTCACGGATCACTTCCATCAAGCGCTCAGAGCTGGCCAGGATATGCAGCAACTCAGCAATCAGTTCCAGCAGATCTTTGTACTCGGCCAGGATTTTCTCATGCTCAAGACCCGTCAGCTTGTGCAAGCGCAAATCGAGGATTGCCTGAGCCTGTTGCTCAGTCAGGTAGTAGTGACCATCGCGTATACCAAAGTGTTCTTCAAGCCACTCCGGCCGCGCTGCATCTTGCCCCGCCCGCTCTAACATGGCACTGACGCTGCCCAGCTGCCAGCTGCGCTCGGTCAAGCCTTTTTTGGCGTCGGCCGGGCTAGGCGAGGTTTTAATCAACTCGATGATTTCATCGATATTGGCCAAAGCAATCGCCAAACCTTCTAAGATATGTGCACGATCACGGGCTTTGCGTAAATCATAAACGGTGCGTCGGGTAA
>JAIUMG010000382.1 GCA_022565655.1 Alkalimonas sp. | reverse complement strand
CTGCTGACGCTGATTGGTTTGCTCAACCGTTTCTTTTTTAACCTGGGTACCACCATTGGCAGGTGGGGTATTATTAATTTGACTGACCATGCGATAGACCTCTTCTTACTTTAATCAAACTCCCTATGCTCACGGTAACGGCAGGGAAAATGAAAACTTTAGAAAATTTTTCTAAAATCTTCAATAACGCACTTGCACTTCGTTTACTGCGATGACCTGAGCTTCAATCAATTGATTGGATTGTCGGTTTCGGATACTGATCAGATCACCCAAGCTGCCATCCTGCTCTGCGATCCCAGTAGCGCTGACATTCAGAGTTGCATGGTTCACGTTAATTGTAACAATATCTCCGCGACATACAAGACAAAGATCCTCCAGGCTGACGATCTGACCTAAACTGATGGAGCGGCGATTTCTGGCACCAATAATCTGTTGTGGATCAGTAACAATGGTTCCCCGCAATAAGCGCCGTTCTCGTTGCTCGACTTGCAGCATGTCAGCAGTGATCGGCGTACCGGGTCTGAGGTTTTGCCGGGCAACCACGGCTTTGATCACATCACTAAACCGAGCCGGAACATATAATTGCCATGGGGTAGGAGCGTTGCAGCGAATTTGCACTGTCGTCTGGCGGTTGCGTAACTGCCCAGGTAAACTTAACTCAAGTGGGTGCAGGCACTCTTTACTGCCGATGCGGGCATCCAGAGACTGTACCTGCCATTGTCGCTCTGATTGCTCTTCGTGCTGTTGTTCACGTTCAAGCCATTGTTGCACCAATGCAGTCAATTCTTCTGTAGTGTAAATATCGGGTGTACTCTCGGCCAGCGCCGTACTTTGCTGGATGAAAAGTAGCAGGAGTAACACTATACTTTTGGCAATGAAGCTGATTTTATCGTACATTTTCATAAGGTTTCGGCTATGCTTAGGGACATATTGTGTCCACCGAGCTACCGTCAACATTCTGTCGGTTTTAGCTCGATGCATGGTTTGTTTAGACAAAAGCAAGAATCGATCCTCTTTGCCTGCATAACAGGAGCTGCTGATGGCAACTATTTTAGACTCTGTCAATCAACGAACTCAATTGGTGGGACAAAACCGTTTGGAGTTGTTGATGTTTACGCTGTCGGGTCGTCAGCGATACGGTATTAATGTGTTTAAAGTCCGTGAAGTTCTGCAGTGTCCGGCTTTGACAGCTTTGCCTAAACGGAATAAGTGGGTTCGTGGTATCGCCCATATTCGCGGCCAAACCATTTCTGTGATTGATTTAAGTTTGGCAACAGGCGGCAAGCCTATTACCGATTTGGAGAATAGCTTCATCATTATAGCGGAGTACAACCGCTCGGTGCAGGGCTTTTTGGTGAAAGCAGTGGATCGGATTATTAATATCAATTGGGAGTCGATCATGGCGCCTCCCAAAGGAACCAGCGGTAAACAAAGCTACTTAACAGCAGTCACGGAAGTTGATAATGAGCTGATTGAAATTCTTGATGTAGAAAAAGTGCTGGAAGAAATTTCTCCGTCACCAACCAATATCAGTGATCGGGTTTCATCTGAAATGGTGCAGCATGATTTAGGTGAGCGGGTGATTCTAATTGCCGATGATTCTGCTGTAGCGCGTAATCAGGTGAAGCGTTCCCTGGAAAACCTGGGCGTTAAGATGCACCTGGTGAATAATGGGCGCGAAGCACTGGACTTTCTGCAGCAAACCGCCGAAAGTTGCAACGAGTCGATTACAGAAAAAATTGGGTTGCTGATTTCAGACATCGAAATGCCTGAAATGGATGGCTATACCTTGACGGCTGCTTTAAAAGCGGACCCCAAACTACAAAAGCTTCATGTGATTTTGCACACCTCACTCAGTGGCGTGTTCAATCAACAAATGGTAAAAAAAGTAGGGGCGGATGATTTTATTGCTAAATTCAACCCGGATGAGCTGGCAGAATCTGTCCAGAAGTGGTTACATGCAGATTAATCGGCGTTAAGGAAAGCAATGGTGCCTAATCGTGAGCTGCAAGACAGCGAGTACAAAATGTTCCGTGACTTTTTGGAGCAGCAATGCGGTATTGTACTTGGTGATAATAAACAGTACCTGGTAAAAAGTCGGTTGGGGCCTTTGATGGCTCGTTTTAACGTTGGCTCTTTATCTGAGTTGGTGACGAAAACACTAAGCCCCTTTGAACGTCAATTGCGTTCCGCGGTGATTGATGCGATGACGACGAATGAAACCTTATGGTTTCGTGATACCTATCCATTTGAGTTGTTAAAAAAACAGGTATTCCCTGAGCTTGAAAAAACAACCCGCCAATTAAAGATTTGGTCTGCAGCCAGCTCTTCAGGCCAGGAGCCCTATTCAATTGCTATGACCGGCATGGAGTATCAGCAATCCAGGCCCAATGCTTTTACCATGGGGCTGCATATTCTGGGAACTGACATTTCCAATACCATGTTGGAATACTGCCAACGAGCTGAGTACGATGGCCTAGCATTGTCGCGCGGTTTATCGCCAGAGCGGCGCAGTAAGTTTTTCGAAGACAGTGGTAACGGTATGATGCGGCTAAAACCTGCCGTGCGGAAGAATGTCAGTTTCCGGCATTTAAACTTACTTGATAGTTACACGCTGCTAGGGAAGTTCGATATTATCTTTTGT
>JAIUMG010000381.1 GCA_022565655.1 Alkalimonas sp. | reverse complement strand
CTGAATGGCATCGCCCAGCGCCTGGCGTTTTTCCAGGCCGGATGCACCTGCCTGACTGCTGATCAGGTCGCGTGGTCGGATAAAAGGCACCGCGCACAGCAAAGCACCGGAGCTACCGTCGCGTTGGGGCAATTCCAGCAGCTGCGCACTGAGTTCATCAGAGCAGCTGGCAATCACATAGGTATTAAGGCAAGCCAGCAGTTGTTTCGATTCATTTAAAGTGGCGACGGAATCGTGATTGCCCGCCAGCACCACCAAGGTGGCACCGGTCTGGCTAAGGGATACCACAAATTGATTGTACAGTTCGCGGGCATAACTTGGCGGGGTGCCGGTATCGAAGATATCACCAGCCACGATAACAGCATCAACTTGATGGTGCTCGACCTGCTGCACCAACCAATGCAAAAATGCTTGATGCTCGGCCTTGCGGCTTTTGGTAAAAAAACTCTGGCCTAGGTGCCAGTCGGAGGTGTGAATGATTTTCATACAAGGCTGTGCGATTACCGATAGATGTTGTCGTAGACTACCATAGCACCACTATTTTATTGCCGACTCAGTAAAAAAACAGGCAGCAAACACCGCCTGTTGTTATTTTTAGCCTGGTTTACGCGTTACAGGCGAGGCAAGCGCCGCCAGTCGCGGATGATTTCCCACCCAGGAAACAGGGCAATGATCAGCAAGCTTATAGTGATGCTACGCTCCAGTTGCTCAGCCGTCATCCAGGGCAGTTGTTCTGGTACTCCGATGAAAAACGGACTGACCCATGCCAGCATCAAAATAGCACTGACCAGTAGTACATTGAGCAGCAGGTTGCACTTCAGTAGAGCCGCTGTCCAGTAGCGCTGTTTGAGTTGCCACAGACTCACGGCAATACCAAGTAGCAGCAAGGGGCTAAAGGCCTGCAAAAGAAAGCGGCTGCTCATACTGAGTTCTACCGACATGGCTGCCTCGCCCCATACCGGATACCAGATCAGCATCAGCAGGAACAGATAGCTCGCCAAATCGGTGAAAATATCGCCCATTTCGATCCGTTGCCAGCTCTGGTTCAGTTGCGGTAACTGTAACGGGTTCCACTTCTTCTGTGCCGCACAGTGCGTTTTTTGCTCCTGACCAATCGCCCAGAAACCGAGCGTGATCGCCGTAAATGCAAACACTGCATCGCGAATAAAGCCACCCGCCATGTGTTTTAATAGCAACAGCAGCCCCATCTGATCATGCCCCAACCAGAGCAGAGTCGATTGCACCAGATTGATCAGAAAAATGATACCCAACACCATAAAGAGGGTAAAGCGAAATAATGGCATCAGCTCAGCCCGGATCAAGGGTTGTGGCGGGTGAAACTGATAGGCTATCTGCTTGGGGGGCCCCAGCTCTCGCAGCACCTGCAACAAGTGCTCTTCATCGGATTGCGCAGGTGCTTGGGCTTGCTGGGCATCCAGTTGATCGAGGATATTGGCTTTTAATTCGCGGATAACATCCTGCTGTTTCTCTTTTGGCAGCTCTTGCTGTACGGCGGCCAGATAGCGTTCCAGTAAGTCCATGGCTAGTGCTCCAGTAGTGGCCCTAAGGCCTTGTTCAGTTGTTGCCACTCTTGCGTTAACTGCGCCAGCAAGGAGGATCCCACTTCAGACAGCTGGTAGTAGCGTCGCTCCCGGCCTTCGCCCTGACGCCATTCGCTATCCAACAAGCCTTGATCGGCCAGCCGCCGTACCAGTGGATAGAGGGTACCTTCGTCGATATCGATGCCAGCATCTTGCAGTTGCTTGCGCAGCGAGTAGCCGTAATGCGGTGCTTTCAGTGAGCTAAGTACCGCCAGTACCAGCACACCGCGCCTTAGCTCCAACCGCATTTTGTCCAGTTGCGCTGTGGTCATGGTTTGTTCCTGATTACTGTGTGCCACATACTGTATGTTGCACAGTATGTTTATACTAGGTGTCGCACAGTATGTTGTCAAGGCGCTTAGCGGTTATTTTTTGTACCAGAAAAAAAGCTGACTCAGGGCCAGCTGGAGGCTTGGATCAAATTACGATTGATACAACTCCAGCGGCAAGCCATCCGGATCTTTGAAGAAGGTGAATGCTTTATTGGTATAGGGATCGATACGGATAGGTTCTACGGCAATATCGTGTTGCTGCAGGTAGTCAGCTACTGCAGCCACATCATCCACCAGAAAAGCCAGATGCCGCAGGCCCTGCGCTTCCGGTTGGCTGGGGCGGGAAGGCGGCGCTGGAAACGAGAACAGCTCAAGCTGGCTGCCATTTGGCAGCTGCAGATCCAGCTTCCAGGAATCCCGCTCTGCCCGGTAATTTTCTGCCACTATAGGTAACTGCAAAAGCTGATGATAAAAGGTTTTTGAGCGTTGGTAGTTGGAACAAATAATGGCAACGTGGTGAATGGCTTTAAGCATGAAAACCTCATCTATTCGGCCAGTACAGAATACAGCAAACTGTATAACAATTACTCACAGTTTTCACGATTCAAAGGCATATACTTGGGGGAATGACTAAACCAAGCACAATGGAGGAAGTTATGCGCTATCTGTATCTTGTTTTTGGTTTGTTTGTGTTAAGTGGCTGTGGTGACTCTGAAACCGCAGCGCCACCGGTGCAGACGGAACCTGAACCTGCCGGTTATCAGTACAGTCAGTCCAGCAT
>JAIUMG010000380.1 GCA_022565655.1 Alkalimonas sp. | reverse complement strand
AACGAGACGATATCAAGGTTCAGGAGCAAACCAGCATGAATGTCGGCTTCTGGGCATTTAATACCCAGAAACCTCCTTTTGATCAGGCCAAAGTTCGGCGTGCCTTATCCATGGCCATTAACCGCGAAGCTATTTTACAAGCGGTCTACTACAACCATGCTCGCACGGCTCATTCCTTGCTACCCCCGACATCCTGGGGCTTTAACCCTGCCGTGATGTCTACTTCTTATGATCCTGAGGCAGCCCGGGAATTACTGACCGAAGCGGGCTACCCATTTGGTTTTAGCATGGATATCTGGGCCATGCCGGTACAGCGTCTTTACAACCCCAATGCCACCCGAATGGCAGAGATGATCCAGGCTGATCTGGCGCAAATAGGCGTTCGGGTGAATATTGTCACCTTGGAGTGGAATGCCTTTCGACGCCAGCTCAGGCAAGGCGAGCATGACTCAGTGCTGCTGGGTTGGAATGCCGATAACACCGACCCCGATAATTTTTTTCGCCCCTTGTTAAGCTGCAGTGGCATTGACAGTGGCACCAACCGGGCACATTGGTGCGACCCGGCCTTTGATGCCCTGTTAGCACAAGCCTTGCTAACCGATGATCAAAGCATACGGCGTCGTTATTACTGGGCTGCGCAACAGTATTTATCCGAGCAAGTACCGCTGTTCCCCATTGCCCATTCGAAACGTTTTCAGGCGATGAATCACCGGATCAGTGGGGTAAGTATCAATCCTTATGGCGGGATTTCACTCGCTGATGCCAGGAAAGACCCATGATTTGGCAATTTTTAATTCGCAGGCTATTTTTGCTGCTGTTTGTATTTTTTGCCTTAACCTGCTTTGCATTCAGCCTGGGGCATTTATTCCCCGGAGATCCCCTGACCAACTTCAGTGGTATCAGCCAACCAGATGATGAGTTGCTGCCAGCGTTGGTGCAACAGTATCAGCTGGAGCACGGCTACATTCGGCAGTACCTGGCTTTTGTCACACGCATCCTGCAAGGTGATTGGGGGCTGTCATTGTCGAGTCAGCAGCCGATCCTGACCGAGATCAGTCAGGTATTTCCAGCGACCCTGGAGTTAGTCGCCTATGCGTTGCTGATTTCCTTTATCGTCGGTGTGCCTTTGGGGCTGATGGCCGCCATTAAAGATCAGCACTGGTCTGGCAAGCTGATTTCCGGCGTGGCCATGATCGGCTACTCACTGCCCATTTTTTGGTGGGCCTTATTGATGATCATGCTATTTAGCATCACATTGGGCTGGTTACCAACCTCTGGCAGAATTAGTCTGCTGTTTGAGATCCCCGCCCTGACTGGTTTTATGCTGCCGGATATCTTGCTCTCTAAACAGCCTTATTGGCAGGCAGCCTTGCTGGATGCACTGCGCCATTTATTATTGCCCGCTTTGGTGCGGGCTACCTTTCCAACCACGGTGATGATCCGCTTTACCAAAGATGCCATGCTTGGGGTATGGCAACAAAGCTACATAAAAACAGCCCGCGCCAAAGGTTTGAGTCGTAGCCAGGTGCTGTATCGTCATGGCTTACGTAATGCCATGATGCCAGTGCTGCGCCAACTTGGGTTGCAGTTTAGTACCCTAGTGACGCTAGCCATGATTACCGAGTTGATTTTTTCCTGGCCAGGGATCGGGCTTTGGTTGCTGGATAGCATTAACCAGCGCAATTATCCTGCCATTCAAGGAGGTCTGTTGATCATTTCCACCCTGGTGATCCTGGTCAATATACTGATGGATATTCTACATACCCTGCTGAACCCACTGGCAAGGAAACAATTTAATGGCTAAGTTTGACTGGCTGCAAAACAAAACTGAACATGGGCCCCTGTATCAACTATGGGCTTCTTTTCGCCAGCGACATGCCGCTGTGCTTGGGTTAATCTTGTTCTGTTTTTTTGCCCTGGTATCGATACTGGCTCCCATTCTGACTCCCTTTGATCCCTACCTGCAAAATCCGGATGCGCTGTTGCTTCCTCCTTCCTGGGACGAACAAGGGCAAGTACGTTTTTTGCTAGGTACCGATGATTTAGGGCGCGACGTGCTGTCCCGCTTAATTAAAGGTGCCAGCTACACCTTTGGTATCGCCATCATCACCGTTTTCGGTGCCATGCTACTGGGTCTACTGCTCGGGGTGCTGGCCGGAATGAGTAAAGGCTTTCGAGCCAGTGCCTTCAATCATGTGCTTGATTTAGCGCTGACCATTCCATCGTTATTGCTGGCTATCATTATCGTTGCCATTCTTGGTCCTGGCTTACTCAATACCATTTGGGCCATTATGCTGGCATTGCTGCCCCAGTTCGTGCATGGTATCCGTAACGCCATTCAGCAGCAGCTAGAGCAGGATTATGTCATCGCCTATCGATTGGATGGTGCCAATCAATGGCAAATCCTGCGCTATGTGATTTTCCCCAATATCTGGGAACAACTGACTATCTTGTTTAGTATGGCACTGTCGACTGCGATCCTGGATATCGCCGCCCTTGGCTTTCTTGGCATTGGGGCTCAAGCACCGGCAGCGGAATGGGGAGTGATGGTCGCTGATGCCCTGGATCTGATTTATTTAGCGCCATGGACTATTGCGTTGCCTGGCCTGTTGATTTTTGTCGCCGTTTTAAGTGTAAATTTGGTATCGGATGGTTTAAGAGCCGCTAT
>JAIUMG010000379.1 GCA_022565655.1 Alkalimonas sp. | reverse complement strand
CCCTGACTGCCTAGCTGATACACTTAAACTCATCGTCTGGCTTTATACCCAACACAGGAATCAACTTTGAGCCAACAAGCTAGCTTCTATTTTTATGATTTTGAAACCTGGGGCGCCGATCCCAAACGTGATCGCCCGGCTCAGTTTGCCGGGATCCGTACCGATGCCGATTTTAATCCAATTGGTAAACCTGATATGTGGTATTGCCAGCTGGCCCCCGATTATTTACCTCACCCCCAAGCTGCGCTGATCACCGGCATTACCCCTCAGGTTTGTCAGCAGCAGGGCTTGCCGGAAGTGGAGTTTATGGGGCGTATTTTACAACGCTTTGCCGAGCCCGATACCTGCGTGCTGGGCTACAATAGCATCCGCTTTGATGACGAAGTGACCCGCCATAGCCTATACCGAAACTTTTATGAGCCCTATGGCCGCGAATGGCAGCAAGGCAATAGCCGCTGGGACCTTATCGACATGGTCCGCGCCTGTTACGCGTTACGCCCTGATGGCATTGAATGGCCCTTGCGTGACGATGGCAGCCCAAGTTTTAAACTGGAACACTTGAGTAAAGCTAATGGGTTGGCGCATGAGCAAGCGCATGATGCGTTATCCGATGTCTACGCCACCATCGCCATTGCCAAACTGATCCGCGACAAGCAACCGAGGTTATTTCAATTCCTGTTTGAACACCGCAAAAAACAAGCTCTGGCCAAATACATCGACCCAGCCAATTTAACGCCACTTGTGCATGTGTCGTCGAAGTTTCCGGCCAGCCAGGGCTGTGTCAGCTGGGTGGTTCCGCTAGCATTCCACCCAACCAATAAGAATGCCGTGATTGGCTGGAACTTACTGGCAGATCCAACGCCATTGCTGGAACTCGATAGCACCAGCTTACGGCAAAAGTTGTACATGAAAAGCGCCGATTTAGCTGACGGTGAGCAACGCCTTGGCATTAAACTGATCCACCTGAATAAATGCCCGGTGCTGGCACCGGCGAAAACCCTGAGTGAACAGCGAGCCGATGAGCTGGGTATCGATCGTAGCTTATGCCGCACCCATCTGGATTTTTTGCTGTCGCATCGCGAGCTGCAGCAAAAAGCAGTAGAGCTGTTTAGTGAGAGCGAGGATTTTCCAGCAGAAACCAACCCAGATTACCAGCTGTACCAGGGCTTTTTGAGCAAAGAAGATCAGGCAAAAATGCAGCAGTTGCATCAACTCAGCCCTGCACAACTGGAAGTCAGCCCCCCACTGTTTAGTGATGATCGCTTGAATCAGCTACTGTTTCGCTTTCGGGCGCGTAACTACCCAGCCAGCTTAAATGAACAAGAAATGCTGCAATGGCAACAGTATTGTGTCGATCGATTGGCCGAAGGCCTGGATCAACCACCTCTCACCTTAGAAGGCTTTCACCAGCAGCTGGAACTTTGCGCGCAGCAGCACCAGCACGATGAACGGGCCATGCGAATTTTAAAAGCACTGTATCACTATGCTGAACAGCTGTGAGAAATAAAGCGGCAGCGAAGCGTGGCATAGCTTCGCTACCCGGCAGGCTTACAGCGGCTGGTCTTTATCAGCCAGCTTACGCAAATTCTCATGAATTTTAAACAACACAATCAGGAGTTCGCACCAAATACGTACCCCAATGACACCAAAGATCAGAATACCAAGCCCGGCAAAAAAGCTGGCGGTAAACATCGTTCCCAATCCACTTAATAACACCCCCACCAATAACAACCAATAGACAAAGGTGATGATTTTGGGGGTGAGCATGCTGTCAAAAAAGAAAATATCTTTCATTCGTTCCTCTCTTAGTCATTATTATTGCTATTGCGACATCACTGTCAGCTTAACCATATGACACCATTGTAAAAATGCAAGTAAAAATATACAGTTCACTTGCATTCCATTTATCATTTCGTATACTGGAGCCACTTGTCGGAGTGCCCCTTCAATTGCTTATGCAACAGAAGGAGCTGAGATCGCTAGTGCGAGATCCGTGGAACCTGATTCAGGCTAATACCTGCGAAGGGAACAAGATGCGTTATTGTTCATATTGTCATGATAGTATGAGTAACGTAACAGCCATTGTCGTAAGCCGTTGACCATTTGCCAAACGTGCCTGCGACGCTGCGCCTTCTGTTCTGCCCCCACTCCAGACAAGCAACCTCAATCAATGATACGGAGCTTGCTATGTCTAACAATACTAGTTCATCGACCAAAACAACGAACACCAATCAACCGCTCTCTAAGCGTGAATTACGGGCCCGGGCGCAAGCCTATATCAGCCAGTTGCAGGGAGAAACCTTTCCGAATTCAGTCCGGCGTTACCTGCAAGGTGAGCGCAGCGACATTAAGGTGCCGGTTCGCAGCATTCAGCTGCACCCCACTCAACAAAAAGATGGCCACCTGCAAGAAAACGCACCACTGAATGTCTATGATACTTCCGGCCCGTACGGCGACCCAGAGCAATCACTGGATGTGCTAAAAGGCTTGCCCAAGCTGCGGCTGAACTGGATCCAACAGCGCGCCGATGTGGAAGCATCACCACTGCCTCCCTATCAGGAAATATCCTTGGATGAGTGGCATACCGAGTTTAATCATCAACCGTTACGTGCCAAAGCGGGCAAGACGGTGACTCAGCTGCACTACGCTCGGGCCGGTATCATCACCCCAGAGATGCAGTACATTGCC
>JAIUMG010000378.1 GCA_022565655.1 Alkalimonas sp. | reverse complement strand
TTAAAATGATCGATATCGAGCATTTTAAAGAGTTCAATGATCATTATGGCCATGCCGCTGGCGATAAAGTCTTGCACCAGGTGGCTACCACCCTGCAACACAGCTTACGTCGGCCAAATGACTTTATTGCCCGCTACGGTGGCGAAGAGTTTGTGATCTTACTGCCTGATAGCGATGAAGCGGGCAGCCGCCAGGTCATTCAGCATTGCCTGACGGCTGTTGAGCAACTGCAGCTTTCACACGGCTATTCACCGGTTAGTGATTACATCACCCTCAGTGCGGGTGGGATCAGTTGCTCAGCCTCACAAGATAAAGAGCCTGGCGAGGTGCTGAAACGTGCCGATGAAATGTTGTATCAAGCCAAGCAACAAGGCAAAAATCGACTGGTCTGGTGCCCTCAATCAGTTTGATAGCATCAAAAAGCAAAAAGGAGCCGGCTCGGCTCCTTTTCTTAATCCAGGCTGGCGTCACGCTTACTTAGAACGGCTGCGGTACTCATCAGTACGAGTATCAATTTCGATTTTGTCGCCAATTTCAACAAAAGCAGGCACCATCAGCTCAAAACCAGTATCCAGCTTCGCAGGCTTCATCACCTTACCGGTGGTATCACCTTTAGCAGCTGGTTCGGTGTACACCACTTCACGCACCACGATGGTCGGTAAATCAACAGAGATTGGCCGCTCACCATAAAATACCAGCGTAACTTGCATGCCATCGCCCAGGTACTTCAGGGCACTTTCCATGTTCTCAGCTTCCACTTCGAACTGGTTGTACTCTTCATCCATAAAGACATACATTGGGTCTGCATAATAAGAGTAAGTCACTTCTTTATTTTCCAGAATGACTTGCTCAAACTTATCGTCAGCACGATACACGGTTTCTGTACCGGCATTGCTCAATAAGTTTTTCATCTTCATTTTCACAACGGCAGCGTTACGGCCAGACTTGTTAAATTCAGCTTTTAAAATCACCATTGGCTCACTACCGACCATAATTACCTGACCGGCGCGAAGCTCTTGTGCAGTTTTCATCATATTCGTGGTTTCTTCTTACTGGGTAAAATTTGCTGGTAGTATAAATTTTTTTTCAACAAAACGCACCAGATTCTTTGCCAGATCACTCTGCTGGCTTTGCTGCTCTTGCCACTGTCTGGCATGCTGGCGCCAACTCGCTAGCTCTGTCAGCAGTTGCAGCCATGGTTGCACTAAATCTGCGTCTTGGTTCCATGCCAGCCAGAATGCATGCAGCACCTGCGGCAGCGAGCCCGGCATATCGGATTGATACTGCTGCCAGAAGGCATTAAGCTTTTCCATATGAGCTTGCTCTTGTTGTCGGTACAACTGCCAGACAAAAGGAGCACCAGCCCAAATGGCTCGTATTAATGAATCTTCACCGCGGACAAAATTAATGTCACACCACCACAGCAGCTGATCAAATTCAGCCTGGTCCATAAAAGGCAGCAATTGCAGCCGCAACTGGCCCCTCTGCATGCTGCCCGTCGCGCCTAACTCTGGATAGCGTTGCAGCAACTCCGTGGCAAAAACACCGGCGGGAACCAAACACAATACCTGGTGATCCATCTGAGCCAACGCATCCAGCCAGTCTGACAACCGGGGGTGGCTGTAGGCAAATAAGCACAGCTTCAGCGTATCTTCAGCGGTCTCGGTAATACCTAACGCATTCAACAAGGCTGTCGGTTGAACCGGGCTTTGCTGAAACTGGTTGATCTGCTGCCGCAGGCCGCTTTCGCGGAGTAATCCGCCTGTTTTCGGGCTAAACCCAGGAAAGAAAAAATATTTTTGCAAAGCGAGCTGCGGGTGAGGCGATGGCAAGGCGTGACAAGACTCCACCCAGGATTCCGCCGACAAATACTCCAGGTTAACCCAAAGTGGCTGTCGGCCTCGTTGTGTCATATCAGCCACATAGGCAGCGGGCAGTTCACAGCCAAAGGCTTCAATCACCACATCTGCACTCTGGTTATTCAACTCCGCTTGCAAACTGGCTGCAGTCATCGATGCAGACCAGGCAATCACTTCCACGCCATTCGTTAAACGTTGCTGAACTTTTGTTGGCTGCACTTCCGAGCATATCCGCTGAAAACTAGGCAGATCATCTACCCACAAACGAACCTGGATGGGATACTCAGTTTGCAGTTGTCGCGCCAAGCGCCAACAAACACCAATATCACCAAAGTTATCTATAACACTACAAAATATATCCCAGTGCCGAGCTGTCATCATGCGCCAAGCAACCAACGCATCAATGAGCCAAAGCCAATACGAACAGCTAATGCGGCAATCGCCAGTAAAATTAGGCTAGTGATCAAGGCCAACAACCAATAACCAAACCTTACCAAGCGCAGCTTTAAGCGGCTAAAAAACCCCTGCGCCTCACTGAGTTCAGGTGGCAGTTGGGCAAACCATTTTATGACCAGCAGCAGCCCTAGCATCGCCAGCATGAGCAATAACCACAACAATACACTGGCTTGATGGCTTTGTTCACTGGTCATTAATGCCCAAACAAATATCGCACCGAACAATACTGCGGCGCTAAGCAGCCCCCAAAAAGCGGGCGCCAATACTTGTGCCACACGATGATAAAGCTTTAACATGCTCCGTCCTTGTCAGATACAGATATAGGTTGATGTAAGGGAGGAAACAACGCCAGCAGGCCCGTTTCACCAGCCATGTCACCGATC
>JAIUMG010000377.1 GCA_022565655.1 Alkalimonas sp. | reverse complement strand
CCAGCCATGTCACCGATCACCCAAATCTGCTCGAATGGATGCTGTTTCGGGATACGTAACTTAGGAAAGTGGGCCAGCATCTCGTCTCGGGTCCACAATGGGTTGGCATTACGGATCACCAGCCATACATTGCGGCTGTCATAGCTTTTCTGTGCTTTGCTCGCCAACAGGCTATTCAAGGCGGCCACCAACCTGGCTTCAGCAGGCATTCGCATCAGCATTAACAGCTCTTTGTGCGTCTGAGCCGACAACTCTCTGCCCAGAATATGCATCGCTTCAGCCTCACTGCCATACAAATGGGCAATTTCCAAATCGAGCTTCTGATCCTGGTAGTAACAGCTCACATCCGGCCGGGCAGGCTCGTTATGCCAGATATGTCGCATGGTGATGCCATAGCCCTGCTCGTACAAGCGCATAAAGATCCTTGCAGCTTCATGCTCAAGTCTTATTTTTTCATCGCGACTGTGTGACATCATAAGTAGGCTATGTTCATGCGTATTAGGCTAAGTATTTGAAAGTTATTCAGCAAATCTGCAGCCGTTGGTCTACCCTTATGGTACCTAAGGTTCAGTATAAAGGAAATCAACATGCAAAGAATTATTGGCATTGCGGCATTAGTGGCCGGCGCTATTTTACTTTATTTTGGTTATGCGGAGTACAACTCGACAGCATCTCAGGTCACCGAAGCCATCACCGGTAGCCCAACGGATAACTCCATTCTTTATTTAGTGGCAGGCGCTGTAGCTGTCATTGTCGGACTTGGTTTACTGTTTAAAAAGTAACCCCTGAATGAAAAAAAACGGCCACTAGTTACCTGTGGCCGTTTTTTTTCATTTAGCGCAACTTAGCTTACAGCACGCAAGCGTATGATCAGCCTTCATTCCAAACATCGCGCAGGCCAACCGTACGGTTAAACACCAGCTTTTCAACAGAGGAGTCCTTATTGTCTGCGCAATAATAGCCTTCCCGCTCAAATTGATAGGCTTGCTCGGCAACCGCTTCTTTTAATGAAGGCTCAGCAAAGCCGTGCTTGATGACCAAAGAGTCAGCATGAATGCACTGCAAGAAATCGTCTTCAGCCGCCGGGTTAGCCACGCTAAACAAGCGATCATACACACGAAACTCTGCGGGCAATGCCTGGCTGGCTTCCACCCAGTGGATGACACCACGCACTTTGCGGCCATCGGCCGGGTTCTCTCCCAGGGTTTCCGGTAAATAACTGCAGATCAGCTCCACCACCTCACCCGCCGCATCTTTGATCACTTCATCCGCCTGGATCACATAAGCATTGCGTAAACGGACATTGCCGCCTGTCACCAGACGCTTGTACTTTTTATTGGCCTCTTCACGAAAGTCTGCCTTATCAATGTACACCACCGGGCCAAAGGGGACTTTGCGCTGCCCCATGCTGTCATCTTTTGGATGATTTGGCGCATCCAACCACTCCAATTGATCGGCCGGGTAATTGCTGATGGTCACTTTCAGTGGTTCCAGCACCGCCATGGCACGAGGGGCTCGGCTATCCAGATCTTCGCGGATACAAGCTTCCAGTGCGCTCATTTCAATGACATTGTCTTGTTTGGTCACGCCAATGCGCTTGGAAAACTCACGAATAGACTCAGGTGTATAACCGCGACGGCGTAAACCGGCGATGGTGGGCATCCGCGGGTCATCCCAGCCAGAAACCACATTTTTCTCAACCAGTGTTTGCAGCTTGCGCTTGCTCATCACGGTGTATTCCAGGTTTAAGCGCGAAAACTCAATTTGCTGTGGATGACAGTTCACACTGATGTTGTCCAGGATCCAGTCATATAAACGACGATTATCCTGAAATTCCAGGGTACAAAGCGAATGCGTAATGCCTTCCAGCGCATCCGAAATGCAATGGGTGAAATCATACATCGGATAAATGCACCATTTATCCCCGGTCTGGTGATGATGCGCAAACTTCACCCGGTAAATCACTGGGTCGCGCATGCAGATAAAGGGCGAGCTCATATCAATTTTGGCTCGTAATGAACACTCCCCTTCTTTAAAACCACCAGCACGCATTTTTTCAAACAGTGCCAGGTTTTCTTCAGGTGAGGTATCACGCGTCGGGCTGTGGCGGCCAGGTTTGGTTAAAGAACCACGGTACTCACGCATTTGTTCTGCATTTAAAAAACAGACATAGGCCAAGCCTTTTTCAATCAGCTCAACAGCAAAGCCATACAGTTGATCGAAGTAATCCGAAGAATAGTGGATTGGCTCCTGCCATTGAAAGCCTAACCAGCTCACATCGCGCTGGATAGATTCGACAAAATCGATGTTTTCTTTTTCCGGGTTGGTGTCATCAAAGCGCAGATTGCATTGCCCCTGATAATCTTTGGCAATGCCAAAGTTCAGGCAGATTGATTTAGCATGGCCAATATGCAAGAAGCCATTCGGTTCAGGTGGAAAGCGGGTCTGAACTGCATTGTGTTTGCCACTGGCCAAATCCTGATCGATGATTTGACGTATAAAATTGCTGGGGCGATGTTCAACGTCCGCCATAAATATAAGTATCCTCTGAAAATCGTAAGCGCTGCTAAGAGATAGTCTATTCCAGTCAGTTCTAACTATCACTGTACTTCGGTCATTATACCATGCTGCCAGTTGCTGACTATCTAGCAAGAAAAAAAACTCTCAATGGTGCATAAAAGGCTTCACACTATGGCACCAAACCTTCTCCGTC
>JAIUMG010000376.1 GCA_022565655.1 Alkalimonas sp. | reverse complement strand
AGAAGCCATCACCAACATTGCCGCGACAGATATTGGTGATTTAAAGCGTATCAAATTATCAGCTAACTGGATGGCCGCTGCTGGCCACCCAGGTGAAGATGCTGGCTTGTATCAGGCGGTTAAGGCCATTGGTGAAGAGCTGTGCCCGGCGTTGGGGCTCACTATACCGGTGGGTAAAGATTCGATGTCGATGAAAACCAAATGGCAACAAGATGGCACTGAAAAAGCTGTCACCTCACCGTTGTCCCTGGTGATCACCGCCTTTGGTCGGGTGGAAGATATTCGTAAAACAGTGACACCACAGCTTCGTATCGATCAAGGCGAGAGCAGCTTACTGCTGATTGATCTGGGGCAGGGAGCGAACCGCCTGGGAGCCTCTTGTCTGGCTCAGGTTTACAAGCAGCTGGGGCAGGAGGTGCCAGATCTGGCCTCACCAGAGTTGCTGGAGCAGTTTTTCATGGCCATGCAGCAGCTGGTGCGTGAGCAGCAAATTTTGGCGTACCACGATCGCTCTGATGGTGGTTTGCTGGTCACTTTGGCCGAGATGGCTTTTGCTGGTAAGGCCGGTTTTGAGGTAGATATTGCGGCGCTTGGTCAGGATGATCTGGCGGTGTTGTTTAGCGAAGAGCTGGGTGCAGTGATCCAGGTTGCTAATGACAAGCTAGAGCATGTGCAACAGGTGTTGGCGAAGTATCAGTTGGCTGAGGTGAGCCATGTGTTGGGCGCGGTGCAGGCGAGCGATGACATCATCGTGAAGCGTGCAGATCAGACCCTGTATCAAGCCAGCCGCACAGCGCTGCGGGTGATTTGGGCGGAAACAACGTACCAGATGCAGGCGATGCGGGATAATCCGGATTGCGCCAAGCAGGAATTTGCTGCCAAAGCGGATCAGGCCGACCCAGGTTTAACTGCTGAGTTAACCTTTGATGTTAATGCCGACATAGCGGCGCCTTATATCTTAAAAGGTGCAGCCCCTAAAGTCGCTATTTTACGCGAACAAGGTGTGAACTCGCATCAGGAAATGGCGGCGGCATTTAACCGTGCAGGCTTTAGCGCTATTGATGTGCATATGAGCGATATTCTGGCCGGTCGTCGTCATCTTAGCGATTTTGATGGTTTAGTCGCTTGTGGGGGGTTCTCCTACGGTGATGTATTGGGTGCCGGTGAGGGCTGGGCAAAATCTGTGTTGTTCAATGCACAGGCGCGCGATCAATTTGCCGAGTTCTTTCAGCGTGAACAGACCTTCTCACTTGGTGTCTGTAACGGTTGTCAGATGATGTCGAATCTGAAAAGTTTGATCCCTGGTGCCGACTTATGGCCGCATTTTGTGCGCAATAAATCCGAACGTTTTGAAGCACGTTTTAGCTTGGTCGAAGTGCAGGAAACCGCATCGTTGTTTTTAAACGGCATGGCAGGCTCACGGATGCCTATCGCGGTATCGCATGGCGAAGGCCATGCTGAGTTTGCTTCTGCTGAGGCATTCGAAAAAGCCAACAGCAGCGGCACGGTAGCACTGCGGTATCTTGATCATTATGGCAAGGTGACGGAAAACTACCCGGCCAACCCAAATGGCTCGCCAGCTGGTATTACCGCGCTAACCAGTGCGGATGGCCGAGCCACCATCATGATGCCACACCCGGAGCGGGTGTTCCGTACCGTGGCTAACTCCTGGCACCCGGATGAGTGGCAGGAAGATAGCCCCTGGATGCGGATGTTCCGCAATGCCCGGGTCTGGCTGGGCTAACTGTTTAAAAGCCCGCGTTTAACGCGGGTTTTTGCTTTCTGATTAGGCAGGAGGGTATCCATGAAGCATCACCTCAAGCGCTGGCTCAGTGCAGCACTGTTGCTGCTTGTTAGCAGTTGCAGCGATGCAGTACTGGAAGTGCCTATCGAGAAATTGGTTGCGGAGTCGGAGCGCTTTCATGGCCATGTGTTGGTGGTGGAGGCCACCGTGCATTGTTTTGTAGACCCCTTGCATCACTGGCTGGAAGATAATCAGCGCAACCGGGTGGGCGTTGTGCCTGATGACCTTCTACAGGATTTGGTCGGGCAGCAGGTGCGGGTTCGTGGTCGCTTTACTGCCTATCCGCAGCAAGGCCGGCGGATACAGCTGCATCAGCTGATCCGCTTGCCTGCTGCAGAAAATTCTACTACGAAATCTAACAGCCGTGCTCAGAAAGCGCAGAGTTGTGTCCAGCTTTCATCAGAGCCTGGTGTCGACTGAGTCCACCAGTTGGCGCGGTACAACACCTGCTGATGTTGCATCAGATCGCCTGAGACCGCATGGCTGGGGTTTCCAGCCCAATCATGCTGCGGCCAGTTGGGGTAGGCTGGCGCACTGGCCGGATCTTCACCCTGACAATCATCCGGGATAGGCGTTGTGTCGCCAGCGCGAATATCCAGATTGACAAAGTAGCTGTCATCTGACAGATAGAAGCGGTTACTGGCCAGATCTGGGCTGAGCTGAATTTCATTATTATTTAGCACTCCGATCTGGATCAGAGCATCATGCTGTGTGTTGACTTGATTGGCCAGATCAAAAGCCCATTGCTGAGGCAATTGGTCGGCGCTGATGGTCCAGCTTTGATCCAGCAGCTCTTGGCCCTGGCTGTCAAACACCCGAAGTTGGGCGCTATCGCCAGCGGTAACCGGGATCTGCAGGTCGACGAAGGCACCTTTATCAAACCAATCAACTGGCGGTTCAACTGGATCGGTACCGCCATG
>JAIUMG010000375.1 GCA_022565655.1 Alkalimonas sp. | reverse complement strand
TGAACCCTTTATTGATACCGTGGTCATTTGCACCATTACCGCTTTGGTGATTATTTTAACCGGCGCCTATCTGGGAGCAGATCTGGATGGCGTGCAACTGACTTCAAGCGCCTTTGCCAGTGTGTTCGAATGGTTCCCGATGGTTTTGATGATTGCCTTATTGCTGTTTGGTTTTTCTACCGTCATCAGCTGGTCTTATTATGGCTTAAAGTCATGGAGTTACTTATTTGGTGAATCCACCTTCAACCAGAACCTGTTTAAAGTTTTGTTCTGTCTGGTGGTATCCATTGGTGCGGTACCGAATATTCTTGCCGTGTTCGATTTGATTGATTCGATGATCTTCCTGATGGCCCTGCCCAATATTTTAGCCATTTATTTATTAATGCCTGAAGTGAAACAAGACTTGAAAGATTATTGGCAAAAAATCCATTACACATCGGCAAAAAAACCATAGTCAGGCATGCACTCGATCGATTGACGGCATTGGCGTATGATGACCTACAGGAATGACGCCTGTATGAAGCGGAACCTCTTATGATGACACCTTGGTTAGCACGACGATCTGCATGCCCTACACTTCGGCAAGATGACCAACGAACCCCCTGGCAACGCGATCGTGCACGTATCCTGCACTCCGCAGCCTTTCGCCGTCTGCAGGCGAAAACACAGATCATGGGGGTCGGCCAGAATGACTTTTACCGCACCCGGCTGACGCATTCGCTGGAAGCGGCGCAAATAGGCACTGGCCTGGTCAATCAGTTACGGCGTCGTTACGCCCAATCAGACGCTATGGCGGCCTACTTACCGGATGACAGCTTAATTGATGCCTTGTGTCTGGCGCATGATATTGGCCACCCCCCTTTTGGCCATGGTGGCGAAACAGCTCTTAATTACAAAATGCTGCATGCCGGTGGTTTTGAAGGCAATGGCCAGACATTTCGTATTGTTGCCCGGCTAGAGCCATACACTGAGCATCACGGCATGGATTTAACCCGCCGAACCTTACTCGGTTTATTAAAGTATCCGGTACTTCCGCCAACTGAACTTGGCGACAATAGTGAGGCCGCACCTTTGTGCCTAACCCCCTGGAAAGCTGTCAAATCGGTGTTTCATGAAGATGCCGATGTGCTGGACTGGGTATTGGCACCTTTAAGCGAGACCGATCGTCAGCAGTTTCAACAGGTCGATACCCTGCCACAAAGTCCCTGGATAAAATCCAGATACAAATCGCTTGATGCCTCTATTATGGAGCTGGCCGATGATATTGCTTATGGCGTACACGATTTAGAAGATGCTATCGTGACAGGCCATGCTTCTGCCGACCAGTGGCAGCAACAGATGCCAGCCAACCTGGCAAGCTTGCCCGATGAACTGCAACAACTGATGCAGCATGTCGGCAGTCATTTATTTCGCGCCGAACATCACCTGCGTAAAGATGCCATTGGTGCACTGGTGAACTTATTTATCACCTCAGCTGAATTGTATGAAGTGCTGCCAGACTGTGAAGAGCCACTGATCCGGCTCAATGCCCGCTTACCCGAGCCACAGAAACAGTTACTGGATGTGCTAAAGCGCTTTGTCTTTAACAATGTCATCAGCCAGCCTGATATTCAGCAAACCCGTTTTCGCTGCCAGAATATGTTACTGCGAATGTTTGATGCCTTTGCCTCCGATCCCAAGCGATTATTGCCCTTAAATACTCAGCAGCGCTGGCATGATGCCGAGCAGCACGGGCTTGGTTTGCGGGTGATTTGCGATTACATTTCAGGCATGACCGATGAATACGCTGAAACCATGTATCAAAAACTATTCGGAGCTTTATGACGTTACGAGTATTAGCCGGCCCCAGCGCCTTTCAGCATATCCAGCAGCATGGCATTCGGCCCGATGATTTTAGTACAATGGTCGGTGCCAGCGGTGGCCCGAAATGGTTTAGTTTGTTTGGCCTTGATCAATACTTAGTCGGTGATTTTTTTGCCAACCGTAACCAGCCACTGCAGTTGCTAGGAAGCTCTGCGGGCGCCTGGCGCTTTGCTTGCTTTGCCCAGAGCGACCCCGTTGCAGCGTCACAGCGTTTTTGTCAGGCTTACTCCTCGCTTTGCTACCCACCAAAGGCATCGACCACTGAGATCACCCGTATTTCCATGACGGTGATTGATGCGGTTTTTCCAAGTGAGCAGCACATACAGCAGGTCATTGATAACCCTGTGTTTAAACTCAACTTTACCGTCGCACGGGCTCGCGCATTAACGCGAGGCCGCAGCAAAGCTGCTCAGCTGGCCGGGCTTAGTATGACTGCAGCCGCCAACCTAGCGCATCGGCGTTTCTTGGGCCACTTTTTTGAGCGCATTTTGTTTCATGCGCCTGGTCAAGCGCAGGCATTTCCCGGCTTGAAGGACTTACCAACCCGCTGGGTTGCCCTGAATGCACAGAACCTGACACAGGCACTACAAGCCAGTGGCTCTATTCCATTAGTGCTGGATCCGGTTTGCGATATTCCGGGCGCAGGCCCTGGGGTTTTTTACGATGGCGGTATCACCGATTATCATTTTGACTTGCCGTTTAGCCAGCAAGGGTTGGTGCTGTATCCGCACTTTTACCCACAAGTCAGCCCTGGGTGGTTTGATAAAAGCCTACCCTGGCGCAAAGGCTTTTCAGCGCATTACGACAAGGTCGTGATGCTGTGCCCATCAGAGCAATGGGTGCAATCCCTACCGGGTGGTAAAATTCCTGATCGTAACGACTTTAAGCGGC
>JAIUMG010000374.1 GCA_022565655.1 Alkalimonas sp. | reverse complement strand
CTGGCCATCCAATACATCGCCCCGATAGTGGGCACTTAACCAGTGAGCACTGAAACGATGACTCAGGCTGGGGTGTTGTTGCCAGTCAAGTTGGATTTCAAGGCCCTGCCGCTTTGTTTCGGCGGCATTGCGAAAACTGGTACGACCGCCAAATGAGGTATCGACCACCAGTTCATTGCGGGTATTGATATGAAACAGCGTCGCATCAAAGCGAGTTTGCGCCGATGGTAACCACTTCAGGCCCAGCTCCCATTGCTGGTTTTGGGCTGCTTGCAATGCCAGGTTTAACCCAGTTCCTTCATTTTGATAAGCCATTTCTGTCAAGGTTGGTGTTTCAAAGCCCTGGCCGGTACTCAGATAGATACTCAGATTTGGCCGCAGCAGGTAACTGCTGCCCAGTGCCCAACTCTGCTCACGAAAACGTTTTTCGCCACTATCGTCCGGGTTACCCGGTACGATAAAGTAGTCGTCGACCTGAAAGTTCAACTGGCTGGCACGCACCCCGGCGATGACATGCCATTGCTCAGTTGGATCCCACTGGCTGCGCAGGTACAGATCGCTGCGCGTGACCTGGCCTTCTTCATCTCGGCGCAGATCACCGCGCTGCCCCCGATCGTTGATAAAGCCAAAGCGCCGGTCGGTACTTTGCTCCAATTGGCTGCCAAGGGTTAAGGTCAGATCATGCTGCAGTTGCCAGCGATGCCAGGCATTGAGGCCGATAGCCGTTCGTTGCAACAAAATTTCGCCACCGGATGAGGTAATGGCGTCTCCGGCAAAAGCCAGGTTTTGATTGATCTCACGCTCGGTCCGCCAGCTTGAAAACTGCCAGTCACCATGCTCGGGCTGCAGTTGCCAGGCAAGTTGCAGTTGCCGGCTTTGCTTACGGGTATCAAACAGCTGAGCAGCAGGGTGGGTTTGTGAAGGATCCGTGCGCCAGTCATCCGGGCTGATCCCTTGTGGATCAAGTAAGCTTGGGTCATAAGACCAATCGACTCGTAAACGACTTACCAGGCCCGGCTTAAATTGCCAGCGCCAATCCAGCAGAGCTTGCTGCTTGGTGGCGCTGGATTGCACACGAAACCCATCATGCTCAAACCGGTGCGCGGCAAGGCGAAGCTGATGATCAGCCTGTTGCCATTGCAGATCAGCATCCCATTGCTGACTTCGAGCCGAATGAGCGCTACTCAGGCTAATGCTGTTGTCTGTGATGGGTTGGCTGAGCAGTTGAATAACACCACCTGATGCATTGCCATACAAGCTGGCCAGCGGGCCTCGCAAGACTTCTACCGAGCCAATCTGACTGAGTTGCAAACTGGAGACCTGACTTTGACCATCAGGGTTGGTCAGTGGGATGCCATCCAGCGTCAGATAAAGACCCCTGACGCCAAAGGCGCTGCGGCTGCCAAAACCACGAATGCTAAGCCGGGTATCCTGGGCATAGTTGGTTCGGCTATCCGCTTGCAAACCTGGCAAGCCATCAAACAGTCGGGCGCTATCTTGTGGCAGCTGCCAAGCTGTGGTCTGGCTTTGACCAATCCCTGCAGCGGTGGTTAACCAGCGGCTGGGCTGCTGATAGGCGGTGACGACAATCACTTCCGGCTGCTCGGTATTTTGTTCGGTTGCCAGTAATGGATACGAAAAAAATAGTGGTAAGCTGGTTATCGCTGTTAACGTCCTAACATGCATGGAGACTCTCTCGATATGTATTCAAAGAAGACAGAAATATGCTGAATCTCCTTGAGGTTAAGGTTTGAGTACCGCTAAAAAAATGGTCGCAAATAAGATCAACACCGGGACTTCATTAAACCAACGGTAAAAACGGCCACTGCGTTTGTTTCGGTCTGCTTTAAAATCAGCCAGCAGTTTAAAGCAATAACCGTGGTAACCATATAATAAAGCCACCAACAAGAGCTTGTAATGCATCCAGCGGCTGGCGCTGAACCATTCCATACCATAGGCATGGATCAGCAGCACACCAAACACCAGGGTTAATACAGCAAATGGTGTAACAAAGTACAGCAGCCGCCGCTCCATCACTTTTAATTGGTTTTGTACTTGCGGTTGATTACTCTCTGCATGGTAAACAAACAGGCGAGGCAGGTAAAAAATACCGGCAAACCAGGCCACCATAAAGGCCAGATGCAATGCTTTATAAATGAGAATAAGCGTCATAATAAATTGTTCTGTTTAACCAATAAACCTTGCACCTGATCCCAGCGGATCAGACCTATCGGGTGGATGTCGTCCAGCGTATCGTCATAGACATAGACGGCCCCTTCACGCTGCGCCTGCAAAGCATTAAATGCTTCGGCCATGGTGGTTTGTTTATTGATGCCAACCATGGGCAGATAACGGATAGCATCGTCACCACTCATCGACAGGCTAACATCATAACTGGCCAGCTGAAACTCTGCTTCTTGCTCTTGTGTGCGTTTAATGACCAGCAGTTCATCCGCTTCCAGCAGATCGAGTTGCTGGCGAATGGTGGCATCATCCGGGTTGCTTAGCACATGGTAGCGTTGATCCAGCATAGCTAATACGCCGACTTTTTGTAACAGATCATCGGCAGGCGATAACTTGTAAGGCAGTTGCATAAAGTCGAGCTGCATTAAAAACAGCGACTTATTTTTAAACAGTTGTACGCCAGTCACGTAGGCGCTGGCGATAACCAGCATTGCAGGCAGAATGATATCCGGATTGGAAGCCAGCTCCATCACCGCCACTAAAGCAGCGAGCGGAGCATGTAAGCAGGCAGCCATCA
>JAIUMG010000373.1 GCA_022565655.1 Alkalimonas sp. | reverse complement strand
AGAGCGTGATGAAGTATTAACGGGCAAAGATGCGAAATACTTCAACCGCATGACCGAGCGGTACGAGCAATTGTTGACAGAGCTTGGCCTGGCGGAAGAGGACAGCGAAGACCCACTGGCAGAGTTTGAGCGTAAAGACTGGAAGCGTGACTTGTTAGGAGAGGATGAGGAGCAATCATGAATTGGTGGTGGATCATTGCCTTGGTATCTGGCGCTGTCATTATCGCAGGGTTGTCGTTTTATGCCGGTCGCTTGTTGTGGCTGGTCAGGGCGCAAGACCAGGCGATTGCGGCTAGTAAAGCAAAAAAGAATCAGTATCTGATTGATAGCATAGTCGGTATCTGCAAAGCCATGCAGGCGGAACAGTGCGAATTATCGGAGGGGGCTTTGCGCGTCTGGGTATTGCTGGATCATTTAGAGCAATCAGATAAGCCGGATCCTGTCGAAGCATACCCTGGCATTTATCGCATGTACGATGTGGTGAAAGATATGCCCACGCATTCAGCCCGGAAAAGACAAGATAAGGCACATATCAAGCAGCTGGATTCCATCCGCGAGCAAGCCGAGGTCGATTTGAAAGACTTTATTCTGGCCGATGTGGATAAGCTACTGCAACGTTACCGGGAACTGGCCAAGGCATAATCAGCCCTGGCCACCTTGACTTATGGTTGCTTATAAATCTCACCCCCCTTCATCACAAAATTGACTTGTCCCATCAGGTTGATATCTTCCAGTGGATTGCCTGGTACGGCTACGATATCTGCATAGTTCCCAGCACGGATGGTACCGAGCTGATCAGCTTGTCCAAGCAGCTGGGCACTGTGATAAGTCGCCGAACGAATGGCTTCAATCGCTGGCATACCGGCTTCAGTCATATAGACAAACTCTTTCCAGTTATCGCCATGGGGTCCAACACCGGCATCGGTGCCAAAGGCAATTTTAACTCCAGCCTGATAGGCTCTGGCAAAGGTGTCCTGGATCAAGGGGCCGATTTCTTGCGCTTTGGGCCTGACCAGTTCGGGAAAGAAGCCTGGCATCACTGCCATCTCGGCCACAAATTTGCCGGCACTAATGGTGGGGACATAGTAGGTACCATGCTGTTTCATCAGTGCCATGGTGTCATCATCCATATAAGTGCCGTGTTCAATCGAGTGAACGCCCGCTCTGATCGCCCGTTCCATGCCTTCTTTGCCATGAGCATGCGCTGCAACCTTAAAGCCATAGTCGTGGGCTGTTTGCACCACCGCAGAAATTTCTTCTTCGGTAAACTGCGCATTCATACCGCTGGCCGCTACACTCAAAACCCCGCCAGTTGCGGTGATCTTGATTAGATCAGAGCCTTCTTTGTAACGTTGTCGCACGGCTTTGCGCGCGTCTTCAACACTGTTGATCACCCCTTCGACAGGGCCGGGGTCGCCCATTTGGTTAAAACGAATGCCATTGGTTGGGTCGGCATGGCCACCGGTGGTTGCCAGCGACTTGCCGGCGGCAAAGATACGCGGACCTTGCACATAACCGCTGGCAATGGCTTTCTTCAGCGCCACACTGATTTGATGGTTGTCACCCAGCTCGCGTACGCTGGTAAAGCCAGACATCAGTGTTCTGGTGGCGAAGGTGGCACCACGTAACGCATAGTCGGCTTCATTCATGCGAAAAGCATCAGAATACGAGCCTTGGCTGAGCTGGGTATAAAAATGAGTATGCATGTCGATGAGGCCTGGCATCACAGTATGCTGACGTAAGTCGATCAGCGTATCTTCAGCTGTCGGAGTTCGAAAACCGGACTCAACCGCCAGAATTTTACCCTCTTCAACCACAATGGTCTGCTTGGTGAGTACTTGATTGTTTTCTGCCGTAATCAATTGTCCGGCATGGATCAGGGTGGCGGCTTGCGCGGAGAGAGAGCCGAAAGTGACAGCAACAATAATGGATGCGTTGATGGATAAGGACGTCATGGTAACTCCTGGCGCAGTATGTGGGCTTGAAAACCCAATGTGGCAGCCCTGCTGTAAACGGCAAGCGCGATGCGACTAACGGTGATATTTAACCGTTTAACATCATGATTTTGTTATAATATCACTTGTATGGTCAGACTCATCAACGGAGCCTAAAGGGATGGCATAATGACCACTTTGCAAATGCAACTCCGTGGTTGGTATTCGATCATGTTGCTCTAAAGCCTCGGCTATCCACTGATAAAATACATTGCGACCGACTCGGGCAGAAAGGCCACGCCACAGCGAAACATAAGGGAGTGGTTGTCCCTGGTAGGGTCGCAAAGTCACCGGATGTTCAGGGCCAGGGATGACTTCATCGTGTAAATTGGTCACGGCAATTAGCACCTGGCCGTCCTCTGTGAGCTGCCAACGCCAACCCTGGATCAGAAAGGGTGCATCATCTACCTGAATCCGCACTTTTTCAACCGGTGTTTTCAAGAAGTATTCACCTTCTTCAAGCACTAAAACTGAGGCAAATAAGCGAACTAAAGCCAAGCGCCCAATGGGGCTGGACTGATACAGCCATTGGCCATCCGCCTGAATTCGTATGTCAATATCGCCACAAAAAGGCGGATCCCACTGCTCAATTGGTGATGGTTGTTTTTCCAGCTGCTGTTGTAAGGCGGCTAAGGTTAGCATAGTGAATGATTAAAGATGAATGCATCTGATAAGCGTAGCACACCAGAGCTGGCCCAAGGGAGAAGAAAGGTAAAGTGGGGTGACTGATGGGGCTCGAACCCACGACAACCGGAATCACAATCCGGGGCTCTACCAACTG
>JAIUMG010000372.1 GCA_022565655.1 Alkalimonas sp. | reverse complement strand
GGCTGGCCTATCGTCAGCCATGGCATCGACTACACCGGTGCTCGTATCACTCCCTTTACCGAACGGCCCGGCATGGCTCCCCCCTTAGTGCAATGGACACCTTCCATCGCGCCATCGGGCATGACCTTGTATCGTGGTAATTTGTTTCCAGAGTGGACAAATAGCCTGTTGATAGGAGCGCTGGCTGCCCGAAAGGTGGTTCGGGTCACGCTGGGTAACGGTCAGGCTGAGCATCAAGAAATTCTGTTTGCTGAATTAAATGAACGGATCCGCGATGTTCGTACCGGGCCGGATGGGGCTGTGTATCTGCTGACTGATCAATCGGATGGTCGTGTATTAAAAATAACGCCATAAAACTTAAGCTCGGTATATACTTGCGAAAATTTACTCGATGAGGTCTGAATGACTACAACCACGGAACCATTAATGCTGGGCTGGCGTGAGTGGGTGGCACTACCTGAATTAAATGTGCCCGCGTTAAAGTGCAAAGTGGATACCGGTGCCCGTTCCTCTGCGTTGCATGCGTTTTCGGTTGAACCCTTTGTACGCGATGGTGAAGACTGGGTTCGTTTTGGTTTACACCCCAATCAACATGAGATTGAAACCGAAATCTGGTGTGAAGCCAAAGTGCTGGATAAACGCAATGTCACCGATTCGGGCGGCAATACCACTGAGCGCTACTTTATTCAGACCGGGGTCATGATTGGCAGCCAGCATTTTAGCATTGAGTTATCGCTGACCAGTCGTGATACCATGATGTTTCGTATGTTGCTCGGCCGCGAAGCGATGCGTCAGCGCTTTGTAGTTGATCCGGGCGCTTCTTACTTGCAGCCCTTAGCCGGGCATACCTCAGCCGATGAACCCAAGGCGACTTCTGTATGAAAATTGCTATTTTATCCCGTAACTCGAAGCTGTATTCAACCCGTCGTCTGGTCGAGGCTGCCGAAGAGCGTGGCCATGAAGTCCGGGTGATCGATGCGTTGCGTTGCTACATGAACATTACCTCGCACAACCCGGAGATCCACTACAAGGGTGAAGTGTTAAAAGGCTTTGACGCGGTGATCCCCCGGATCGGCGCTTCGATTACCTTTTATGGCACAGCTGTGCTGCGCCAGTTTGAAATGATGAATGTGTACCCGCTGAATGAGTCTGTGGCGATTTCCCGCTCTAGGGATAAGCTGCGTAGCCTGCAGTTGTTATCACGACGAGGCATAGGCTTGCCTGTGACCAGTTTTGCGCACTCACCCGATGATGTCGAAGATCTGCTTAGCATTGTGGGTGGTGCGCCTGCCGTGATTAAACTGTTGGAGGGCACCCAAGGTATCGGTGTGGTTCTGGCCGAAACCAATCAGGCGGCAGAAAGCGTGATCCAGGCTTTTATGGGCTTGAAACAGCACATCCTGGTACAAGAGTTTATTAAAGAAGCCAAAGGCTCTGATATCCGGGTCTTTGTGGTGGGTGGCAAGGTGGTGGCGGCGATGAAGCGTCAGGCCAAAGAAGGCGAGTTTCGCTCCAACTTGCACCGGGGCGGTTCTGCAGCACTGTGCCGTATTACCCCCGAAGAGCGTGCTACCGCCATTCGCGCTGCCAAAGTGATGGGCCTGAATGTCTGTGGCGTCGATTTACTTCGTTCCAGCCATGGCTCCGTGGTGATGGAAGTCAACTCATCACCTGGTCTGGAGGGGATCGAAAAAGCTTCAGGTAAAAATATTGCTGATCTGATCATTCAGTTTATTGAAACGAACTGCAAGCCCAATCGTACCAAAACCAAGGGACAAGGCTAAATGGCAACAGAGCAGGCAGCTACAGATTATCGTGGTCGTAATAACAGCATTACCATTGGCGGCGTTGAAATCAAACCCGGTGAACGCCGCACTATCGATGTCAAAGGCAGCAAGCTGTACACCCATACGCCGGTCTCTATGCCGGTTCAGGTGTTGTGTGGTCGTCAGCAGGGGCCGGTTCTCTTTGTCAGTGCCGCTATTCATGGCGATGAAATCAATGGCGTAGAAATTATTCGTCGTTTGTTAAAAGTACCAGCATTAAAACGCTTAAAAGGCACCTTATTGGCGGTGCCTGTGGTCAACTTATATGGCTTTATCAACCAAAGCCGCTATCTACCGGATCGGCGCGATCTGAATCGCAGCTTTCCGGGGTCGCAAAAAGGCTCATTAGCAAGCAGGCTGGCTCGGTTGTTTATGACGGAAATCGTCAACCAGTCAACGCATGGTATTGATTTGCATACCGGCGCCATTCATCGATTTAATTTGCCACAAATACGGGCCAATCTGGATGATGATGAAACCATGCGAATGGCCAAAGCGTTCGGCACGCCGGTGATTCTGAACTCGGAGCTTCGTGATGGCTCACTTCGTGAAGCAGCCAGCCAAAAACAGGTCCCGATATTACTTTATGAGGCAGGTGAAGCACTGCGCTTTGATGAGTTTTCTATTCGAGGCGGTGTTAATGGCATTGTTCGTGTTATGCGAGAGCTAGGCATGCTGCCCACGTCTCGCAAAGCTGCACCGCCAGAGCCGGTAATGGCTCGCTCCAGTGCCTGGGTACGAGCGCCACAAAGCGGTATTTTTCGGGCCTTTGTCAGAGAAGGTGAGCGGGTCAGTAAAGACCAAACCCTACTTGGCGTGGTATCGGACCCCTTTGGCGAGTCGGAAAAAGAAATATGGGCACCCAGTAGTGGTATTGTGATTGGTTTGCTTAAGTTACCATTAGTAAACGAAGGCGACGCGGTGTATCACATTGCACACTTTTATCGCACTGATATCGCCGCTGACCGGGTAGGTAG
>JAIUMG010000371.1 GCA_022565655.1 Alkalimonas sp. | reverse complement strand
CTCCAAGGGTTGCTAGCTGTTGCTGGATCAAATCGCTGTTGTCAATCAACAGCGACTCGGTCAGTTCCAGCTCAAGTGCGGTTGCAGGTAAACCGCTCTGGCGCAAGGCATGAAGTACGGTGGCCTCCAGCTTGCCATCTTTGAATTGCACAGGCGATAAATTGACCGCAACTTTTAAGTGTTGATAACCTTGTTGATGCCACTCTTGGCAGGCCAGGCAAGCTTGCTCCAACACCCAGGCTCCCAACTCTAAAATAAGCCCGCTTCGCTCCGCTAACTCAATGATATCCGCCGGGTTGATAAAGCTGCCATCGGGTTGCGGCCAGCGCAGTAAAGCCTCGGCACCTAAAACACTCTCGTGCTGCAAATCAATTTTAGGTTGGTAATACAAACGGAACTCATGCACTTTCAACGCCACACGAATGCGCTGCAGCAAATTAAACTTATCGGTATTGGCCTGATCCATTTGGTCATCATAAAAGCAGAAGGTATTACGTCCTTGTTCTTTGGCAGCATACATTGCCAGGTCGGCTTTTCGGCACAAGGTAGTAAACTCCATGCCATCATTCGGGGCTACCGCGATACCGATGGAACCAGATACTTCGACCTGAGTTTGCATTAAAGTAAATGCGAGAGAGGTCTGCGCCAGCAAGCGACTGGCGGTATCCGCCGCAAGCATATCATCGGCTTCGGTAGGCATTAGAATGAGAAACTCATCACCACCGAACCGGCACAGTACATCGTCTTGCCGAAGCTCTGAGAGCAGGCGTTGACTGAGCTGTTGCAGCAGCAAGTCGCCGGCAGAGTGTCCCAGAGCATCGTTGACTGGCTTAAAATTGTCCAGGTCGAGAAACAAGATGGTCAGGCGTTGCCCTTGCTGCAGACAGTCTTGTTGCATGGTACTAAATAACTGTTCGCATAAGCTTCGGTTTGGTAAGTCGGTTAGCCGGTCATGCATGGCAAGCCGTTGCAACTGCTCCTGAGCTGCCAGTACACGCTTGTTCTCTTGTTGCAAAGCCCGTAGTGAGCGGTGCAGATCTTGCGCCATCAGCAATACACTAAAGCCGGTAATGGACAAAATAATGCTGATGTAGAGGAGTTGAGTCCAGCCATCCTGGACAATCACGGGCTGGATAAAGCCATAGGTGCTGGCCAGCCCCATGCTAATCGTCGCCAAGATGATAAAACTAAGTAGTGCTAAAAACAGGTTCCGGCTGCCGAGAATCGCAGCAAACACCAACACACCAGGGTAACCCATCACGGCTAAATCTCGGATCCCGCCAGAGACGATAGCAAGACCTGTTAACATTGCTGCCATTGACCAGAGCAGAATATAGGCAGAAACCATGGCTTGCTGGCGCCAGGCAAAGAAAAAAGCTAAGGCTAAACAAATGGCCCCAAAGACCAGTATCAGCTGGGTGAGGCCATCTGAAACGGCTACGGCCAGCAGTAAACCAAACAATGTAAATGCTGAAATTTGCAGCAGCCGGGTGAGCCTGAGCTGTTGCAATGAAGACTCACTTCCTGTGGATAGCGGCGGATGCTGCTGCTCTGGTGCTGAAGGCTGTTGTTGCATAAGCCTTATATCACTACCGAGCTAATTTGATGCGTCTGTGATGGCATGCGATGATCTCTGAGTGCAAATTATTGTAGTCTTTTGGAAAGTGTATCCGATCTTAAGCGCTTTATCGAATACTGGCGGGTTCATTCGGCTCAGCTTCCTGCTGAGGGGCTGGTAGCAAGCTCTTTTTTAGTTGCTCTATTTCGCCTTTGTGCTGCATCCGCTCAATCCCTTGATTAAAGATCGTCGCTAAACGCGGCGCTTCTGGATGATTTCTCGAAAATAGCAGGTACAGGGGTTGTTGCTCAATCGGGGGAAGCATCCAATCGATTTGTTTGGCATATTGCGGGAACTCGTGCTTGAGTAAATAGATGCCGTTGAGTTTATCACCTGCGATCAAATCGACCCGGTCGGCGGCCAGCAGTTGAAATAGCTGCTCTTCATTAGACACCTGATAATGACGAATATTGGTTTCGAGAAAGCCAACCGGGTGCGAATAACCAAGTACCGAGCCATAGCGCAGCCCCTGGTGGGCAAGATCGAGATAACTGGTAAAGCTGTATTGTTCTGAGCGACGTTTGAAAAAGACAATGGACGTATTGTAGATGGGGTGCGGAAAATAAAAATGCTCTTCTCGTTCAGGTGTATGCTTGACTCCGATAATCCCGGCATAGTGACCTTGCCGGGTCGCTTGCATGGCCCTGGCAAATGGCATGTAATGGATTTCGACCTCCATACCTTGCAGTGCAAAGGCCCGCCGCACGATGGCGGTTAAAGCACCTTCTTCAGGCAGGTGTTCACCACTATGCGGGCTGTAATCACTGCTGGCCAGCAGCACGGTATCATCAGCGTTGAGCAAGCAGCTTGCCAGCAAGAAAAATAACCCTGGCAGGTACAGTTTCATGATGCCATCCACTCCCAAACATACACGGCTTAAGTATGGCAGAAACTGTTGCTTTTGTTGAGGATATAAAAAAGCGCCCCGAAGGGCGCCAGAGTGGGCAAAGCAGATTTATTTATTCAGGAACTCAGCCAGCTCTTGGGCAACCGCCGCCATGCCAACCACACCGTCCAGATGCCCCCAGATACCAGGTATTTCAACATAGTCGACCGTCTTGTTTGCTTGTTGCATGACATCACGACTTTTTTGGCTCATCGCGGGCAGGAGCAGCTGGTCGCCGGTTGCTGGCATAAACAACGTTTTGGCTTGAATGTTGGCCAAGGCTTTCTGCCAATCGTCGCCCATGCC
>JAIUMG010000370.1 GCA_022565655.1 Alkalimonas sp. | reverse complement strand
TAGATGATGTCGAGACGGTATTTGCCATGACGGTGCATAAATCGCAGGGCTCGGAGTTTCAACACGCGGCGTTATTATTGCCAGCCAGCAGCAGCCCTTTGCTAACCCGGGAGCTACTGTATACCGGTATTACCCGAGCCAGTCAGCGCTTTAGCCTGATTTACGACAACGAGCAGACGGTAGAAACAACCATGCAGCAGCAGGTACAACGGGCCAGTGGTATGGTGATTGAACAGGCAGATTAAAAACTCACCCTGGATCTGGTGTATTTAACCAGGCGGGCTGGCTAATAAGGTAACGGCATCACCGACCTGCACATTGCTCAATAAGGCTTGGTTGATGCTTTCTGCCATAGCCCAATCATAGCCAACTTGGCTTACTTTCACCGTCAGTGGGCTGACCCGGTACATGGTAGCGCCTTCACGAATACTTTCCTGGCGGAATAAAATGGTGAGCTCAGTACCGGCTTTCATGCCTACATTCTGACCGGCAGCCAACCGAACACGGTTGTTAGCAACTTCTGTGATAGCTGCCTGAAAGGGCTCACAGCGTAAGGTATCATCAATGTCTACCACTGCTGCGTTAAGCACACGCTGCACTGCTTCCCCATAGCTGGTTTGCCAGAAGCGATGACTTTCTGGGCTGACGGTTGTTCGCTTGCGGAAATCCCAGCGCGCTTGTGTGCGGTATTCTTGCTGAAACAGGACGCGGCCGGTGCTTAATTGTTGCAGTTGCAGCCGCATATGAAAGAAACGTTCCCTGCGCGCATCGGACCAGAATCTAAGGTTCATATCGCTGCGCTCGCCGAGGGATATATCATCAATAGATGCAGTGACCAGATAATCGGAGTTGGTTTGTCGTATTAAACTGCTACGTTCTTGCTCGGTAAGTGAGCGAGCCAGGGTTGGGTTCTCATACCAATGCACCACCGAGCTGGTGGATAAATCCTGCAACTGACGATACACTTTTTCGGCGCTGACATGCCCCAAGCTTTGTAGATCACCCACGATGCTGTGTTGGCTGTTGCGGAGCAAGAAGGGGCTGATCAGCAGCGGTTTTTTAAAACCTGCGCCGTGGCATTGCTGTTGTTGCGGAAATATATCCGCGCGGATAGTCACTTCCATGACCCCACCAACACGTTGTTCGCTGACCAACTGAATTTGACGGACTTCACCATAGCTATGCATCACCAACTCATCCTGGGTTAATAAACCATCGGTGACTTGTTGCACACTGCTTATTGAAGCTCCGGCATACAATAAGGCTCGCCGTACTGCATCTTCGGTAGCTCGAGCTTTGGCTTCACTATGGTTACCTTGCCGGATAGGGGCCTGGCCTGTTGCTTCAAACCATTCGGCTTCTGCGGCAAAACTAAGTATCAGACTACATAGGACAAGTCCGATCAGGATGAACCTAAGCTGCATGAATGCGTCCTCTGGCTAATGAGTGCCGTATCTTTGACGTTTATTAAAACGGTTACTATTACCAAGTAAATTAAAGCAAATTGCATACCACAGCTGGATATTTTGCAATAATTAACCGATAAGTGCATTGAAAGGCATATTATTTGCATCATGTTATTGGATAATATTTCATACATCGTTTTCAGACTATAAGTCGATCTGATTTCATGCGGAGGCTGTCATGCGCAATTATTTTTTTCTGGCTATGCTCACCATTGGCCTGCTCTCTGGCTGCAGTCTGGTGGCAGATCGTTATGTTGAGTGGGAAACTGTGCCTCCGGAAGAGTTCCCGGTGCTTCGGGCTGTTGGGTATGCGCCATTATCGTTGCAACCGGGGCAAAATGAACAGCAAAAAATGCTAATGGCATTGCAAGCATCAAAATTGGATGCCTATCGTGAACTGGCAGAGCAAGTTTACGGTCAGCGTATTGATGCGCAAACCAGTTTGCAGCAGATGCTGGTGAATAATGAGCAGTTGCAATCGTCAGTACAGGGGGTGATACGCGGGGCCAGAGTGGTGAAAAGTTATCCGGTAGGTGATAGCTATGCCACTGAACTTGAACTGGATTTTCGGGATGTGTATAAGTTGTATCAGGCTCAGCAACCACAGCGTCGCATCCGCCATGTGCGTTACTATTGAAAGTAAGGGCTGGTAAGTGACCTAGGCTTTAAAGCCTTTGCCTTTGCTATCGACAGCTGGTTTGCCTTTGCGGTTGTAGGTTAAACCGGACTTACCATGAAGTTGCAGTAACTCATTTTTGAATTGTTGCAAATTGATTTGGCTTTGCTCTAGCGCCAAACGGTTGACTTCGTTTTGTTGCTTGCAGCTATCTAATTGCTGCCCCAGTAATTCAACGGCGTGTTTAAACCACTCAGCCTCTTTGTATTCTGGTAATGCAGGGTGCTCTGCAACTTGCTGATCGAGAGATTGCAGTTGCTCAAGGCATCTAACTTTGGCCTGGCTGGAGCTTTCCAGTTCGGCTATGTTGCGATTGCTGATGGCGGAAATTTCTTGCCGCAATAACGAAAGGAGCACATCCAGGTGCTCCTTTTGTTGAGTAAGTAAGGTCTTTAGCTCGGTATCAGTCATCAGGATTTGCGAAATATTTCGCCCTCAAATTGCATAATACGGCGAGCCAATTGCTCGACATTAATTTGATATTTGCCATCAGCAATGGCTTGTTTAATTTTGTTTACTTTTTCCTGATCGACACCGGAGCTGTTGTTTGCTTTCTCCTGCAAACGGGCCATCTGTTTAGCCTGCGGGGTAATCGATACAGAATCTTGTTTTGCTTGAGCAGCCGTTTGCTGTGGTGCAGGCGCAGCCTGTTTCTGCTGAGTGACCTGCTGACGCT
>JAIUMG010000369.1 GCA_022565655.1 Alkalimonas sp. | reverse complement strand
AGCACTTTGAGGAAATTTGTCAGCTCTGTGCCGCTTATGATATTTCGTTATCGCTTGGCGATGGTTTACGACCTGGCAGCATTGCCGATGCCAATGATGAAGCACAATTTGCCGAACTGCGTACCCTGGGCGAACTGACCAAAATAGCCTGGCAGTACGATGTACAGGTGATGATTGAAGGGCCTGGCCACGTGCCGATGCAGTTGATTGAAGAAAACATGACTGAACAACTAAAGCATTGCCACGAAGCGCCATTTTATACCCTGGGCCCACTCACCACCGATATTGCCCCCGGTTACGACCACATTACCTCTGGCATCGGCGCAGCGATGATTGGCTGGTATGGCTGCGCCATGCTGTGTTACGTCACCCCAAAAGAGCACTTGGGCCTGCCAAATAAAGAAGACGTGAAACAAGGGCTAATTGCCTACACCATCGCCGCTCATGCTGCTGATCTGGCCAAAGGTCACCCTGCAGCTCAGTTACGTGATAACGCGTTATCCAAAGCGCGTTACGAATTTCGCTGGCTGGACCAATACAACCTGTCGCTCGATCCCTTTACCGCTAAAGCCTACCACGATGAAACCCTGGGGCACGAAGGCGCCGATAACGAAGCCTTTTGCTCCATGTGTGGGCCGAAGTTTTGCTCGATGCGGTTGAATCAACAAATTGCTGATGAAGCGGATAGCACAGAACCGAATGCTCAGAATGCCGGGGTGCCAGCCGATGCCAGCTAACCCCGCAATCATCCCGGCCATCCAACCATTGCATGCCATGCATTCAACCAGGCCCAAGGTCTGGAGCCTGGCGGCATCCGACTCCGGCGGCGGTGCCGGGATCCAGGCTGATTTGCTGACACTGCATGATTTAGGCTGCCACGCTTGCACGGTGCTAACCGGCATCACCGCGCAAAACTCTGTCGCTCTGCAGCAACTGGAGCCAGTGTCACTTCACATGCTTGAAGCGCAGCTTGAAGCCTTAAATCAGGACTTACCTGCTCAGGTGATCAAAATTGGTATGTTGCCCGATCCGGCCAGTATACAATGGCTGGCCAACTGGCTCGGCCAGTACAAAGAAAACCATTCTGTGTTCGTCGTTGCCGACCCGGTGCTGGCCAGCAGCAGCGGCTATCAGCTGGCCGATGACGCTTTACTGGATGGCTGGCGCTCCTTGCTGCCCTACATTGATTTGCTTACCCCCAATATCCCGGAATTAGCCCTATTGACGGCTCGAGCTGAGGCCAGCCTGACTGAGCAAGTTCAGCTAGTGCAGACTTTAGGTGCGCAGGCGGTTCTGGTTAAAGGGGGGCATGCTGAACAGCTCGACACCATTGTCGATCGTTTCTATGGCGGCTCTCTGAATTTCAGTATGCACAGCCCCCGCCTGAGCAGCCCTCATCAACATGGTACTGGCTGTGTGCTGGCTAGCGCCATCAGCGCTTTTCTGGCACAGGGCTATGTACTGGAAGATGCATTAGTGCTGGCACGGGCTTATATCCAGCAAAGCATCGCTTCAGGCTATGCCACCGGAGCTGGCCCCGGTGCTTTAGGGCATGATGGCTGGCCTCGCTCCAATCAATTCCTACCCACGATTCGTTGCGAAAACTGGCCTGAAGCCCCTGCCTTGCCTTTTGCTGCATTAAGTTCAGAGTTGGCAGTGTATCCGGTGGTGGACACGGTGCAATGGTTGCGACAGCTGCTGCCATTAAAGCCCGGTTGCCTGCAGCTGCGTATTAAAACAGGCAGCCACACAAGCATTGAGTTGGCTATCATGGAAGCCATCGCGTTAAGTAAGCAGCATGGTGTTCGTTTATTTATTAATGATCACTGGAAATTGGCGATTGAGCATGGAGCCTATGGCGTGCATTTGGGCCAGCAAGACTTGCTGCAAGCGGATTTAACAGCCATTCAGGCAGCCGGGCTTCGGCTGGGTTTATCCAGCCACGGGCCTTTTGAGCTGGCACGGGCGCTGCAATTGCAACCTTCCTACATTGCTCTTGGCCACATCTTCCCGACTCAAACCAAGCAAATGCCATCAAAACCACAGGGGGTCAAGCGCTTGGCAGATAGTGTCAGCTTGTGTGGTGGTACGCCAACCGTAGCCATTGGCGGCATCGATCAGCGCCGGTTTAATCAAGTCTGTCAAACCGGCGTCAATGGCATCGCCATGGTCAGCGCCATTACTAAGGCCAGTTCACCTGCTGAAGCACTGAGCTATTTTAAACAACAATGGGAGCAGCACCGTGCGTATCATCGTTAATCAGCAAGCGCATAAATGCGATGAGGGCTGCAGTCTGCAACAGCTGGTGACTCAGCTTGACATCGACCCGAACGGGCTGGCGATTGCGGTGAATCAACAGGTGATCGCAAAACGTCTATGGCCAGACTATCCGCTGCAACCAGACGACCAGGTTGCTGTTTTTCACATTGTCACCGGAGGCTAACATGCTACAGATTGTGGATACGACCTTGCAAAGCCGTTTATTACTGGGGACCGGTAAGTTTGCCAGCGCCAGCCAGCTGACTGATGCCGTGCAAGCATCAGGCACCGAACTGGTCACTCTGGCGATGAAGCGGCTGAATTTGCAGCATAAAACTAATTTGCAGCATAAAACTACGGATGAAATCCTGACGCCGCTTCAACAGCTAGGGGTTCGCTTACTGCCCAACACCTCAGGCGCTAAAACCGCTACTGAAGCTGTATTTGCCGCTGAACTGGCCCGCGAAGCTTTAGGCACCAATTGGCTGAAGCTGGAGATCCACCCGGATCCACGTTTTTTAATGCCAGATCCCATTGAAACACTGGCTGCAGCAAGCGAGTTGGTGAAGCTCGGCTTTGTGGT
>JAIUMG010000368.1 GCA_022565655.1 Alkalimonas sp. | reverse complement strand
AAAAGCTGCTACTGACCACTTGCCACGGGCTTAGCGAAAAGCTTGCGGCCAATAACAGGGCCTGAGCTCCATAGGGCAGCAAGCCCTGGCTAATGCAGGCAAAGATATCCAACATACTGGCGCTCTGCCTTGGGCTGACCCCATGGTTTTGTGCCAGGTTTCGGCTGATATCACCGCTAATGACAATCGCAACGGTGTTATTGGCCACACAAAGGTTGGTACCAAACACCAAGGCCGCAATGCCAAGCTGCCCACTGCGCTCCGCCTGCATTTTGATACGATTAAAAAAACGGCTTAACTTGCCAGATAACCAAGCGAGGCCGCCTTGCTGCTTGATAAACTCACCCAAAGCACCGATAAACATTGATAGTAAAAATATTTCCTGCATGGAGGCAAAGCCAGTGGCAATATCCTGACCGAGTTGGCCCAGCTGATAATCAGCAAATACAGCGCCCTGCAGTGCCGCCAGCACGATACCAAGGCTTAGTACAGCAAAGACATTTAAACCTGCCACCGCTAGAACTAAAATCGCCAGATAAGGCAGCACCGCACTCCAACTGAAGGCCTCGGATTGAATGTCTGCCGGCACACTGCCAAACCAGACATAACCAAGCAGAACTATGGCAGCCGCTGGGAGCGCTAATTTTAAGTTCTCTCTGAATTTGTCTTTCATCCGGGCACCCTGAGTGCGGGTGGAGGCAATGGTGGTATCGGAAATAATCGATAAATTATCCCCAAACATGGCACCGCCCAGTAAGGCTCCAGCAACCAGCACTGGCGATAACCCGGTCTGCTGGGCCAGTGCTACAGCAATTGGCGCCAATGCTCCGATGGTCCCCATCGAGGTACCCATGGCCAGCGCGATCAGTGCCGCGATCAGAAAGAGCCCTGGCAGTAGCAATGCTGCCGGTACCAGGCTCAAACCTGCATTCACCACTGCATCAACCCCACCGGTAGCCACGGCAACACTGGAGAAGGCGCCTGCCAGCAAATAGATGAAGCACATGGTTAAAATGGTGGAATGGCCAGCCCCTTTTATCAGCACAGCCACCGATTGTTGCAATGGCGCCCGATGCAACAATATAGCCAGCACCAAAGCAGGCAACACGGCCACATGAGCAGGCAACTGATAAAAGGCATAATCGACCTGCAGGCTTTGGTAATAGACCCCTGCACCTAAAAAAAGCAAGACAAAGCTCAGCAACGGCAAAAACGCCAAGGCACCGTATTGAGCTGGATTCGTTTCCGAGTATTGTGCCATACGGCATCTCCGGGCAGTTAAAATTGCACGACTATATAGATGGCTAGATGGCCTGTCAAATAGTCAGTTTTGGTTATGGTCAAATATCTTTACGTGAATTTGACTTGAACTTCAATAGACATGGTGACAGTGAGGGGAATGTATTGTGAGTAAAGTAGTTAAGGCTTGTTTAAAACAAGCCTTAACTCGATATTTTGGCTGTTTAGAGCCTTTGCTAAAGTCGATTACTTTTTAGAGCTCAACATTTCCTGAATTGCCCCGACTGAACCCAGCACATTGGTGGTTTCAATGGGCAGGAAGATGCGGTCGCCTTGCTTGGCAATATTAGGTAGCGTTTGCAGGTATTCACGACCCAGCAAATAGCCAATAACGGTATCGGAGCTGAGCTGTCCGTCACCAGATGCTAACACCTCTTCAATTGCCTTACGTTGACCTTGAGCGCGCAGAATAGCGGATTCTTTTTCACCTTGTGCACTCAAAATAGCGGCTTCCCGTTCACCCTGAGCACGGGCAATGGCGGCTTGTTTTTCACCTTCGGCTTCAGTCACTGTCGCGCGGCGCTGACGCTCGGCGGTCATTTGCTTACGCATGGCTTCTTCAACATCAACCGGTGGAGCAATATCCAGCAACTCGACCCGCACCACTTTAATGCCCCAGCCATTGCCTGCATCATCCAATACTACACGTAAGCGCTCGTTGATTTGTTCGCGGGATTCAAAAATAGAGTCCAACTCCATTCGGCCAATTTCAGCCCGCAGCGATGTTTTCGCCAATACTTCAACCGCCTGAATGATGTTTTCCACTTCATAGACGGCACGCACCGGATCCATGATACGGAAATACAGCACGCCATTAACGGTGACGGTAACGTTGTCTTTGGTGATTACGCTCTGACCGGGAAAATCCAAAACCGCCTCGCGCAGATCAATACGCGGGGTTTCGACAAACTTTAAGTTGCGTAGCATGATGATGGGGCGGGGTTTTTCGATAAATGGCACCGTAATTTGAATGCCAGATTGCATGGTGCGGTGATAGGTTCCTAACCGCTCGATCACCATGCATTCACTGTTTCGAACAATAAACACATTGCTCAGTATTAAAATGATGGCAAATACAGCCACCCCCAGTAACAGGATCAATGCTAAATCCATAACGCTCTCCTTGTGTCTAAATGATTAAGTGGGTGCTACGATCAGCGTAATGCCATCAATACGGCAGACTCTGACTTCGTGGCCAGCAGTCAGCCAACTCTGATTGTCTTCGGATGGTTGTTCTGCTTTAACCGGATAAAAACTGCCCCCCATTTTGGCGACCAGCTTGTCACCGTGCTGCTCTAGTACCACGGTTTGTTGGTAACCAGGCTCTGCCATATTGACTGCTTTTGAACGGCCAAGCCCTTTTTTGCGCAACCAAAGTGCCAGTGGTAAAAACATCAGGCAACCAAAAGCAAACACAAACAATGATTGCGTAAAAGACAGGGCAAAAAGCCAACTGCTAATGGCTGCAGAAAATGCGCCCATCGAAATGGCCAGAATAACAAAGGTGCCGGTCATTAACTCGGCAATACCAAACATAATGGCGATAA
>JAIUMG010000367.1 GCA_022565655.1 Alkalimonas sp. | reverse complement strand
AACAAGCGCCAGAGTAAACACAGTTTTGCTGTATGGCAATGGGCGCCGAGCGCCCATTGTTGTTTAGATATACAGACTTACTGTTGCGTACGTGCGGTCATTTCGGCAACAACATCCGCTATATTGAGCATGTCTTTGCTGCCACTGCGGCGGTGCTTGTATTCCACTTGTTGTTGATCCAGATTGCGCTCACCAATAACAATCTGATGAGGGATCCCCAGCAGCTCCATATCAGCAAACATCACACCTGGACGCTCTTTTCGGTCATCGAAAATGACTTCAAAACCAGCTTCAGTCAGTTCGGAGTACAGCTGTTCAGCTGCTTGCTGAATACGGGTGGATTTGTGCATATTCATCGGGATCAGCGCGATTTGGAAGGGAGCAATCGCATCTGGCCAGATAATGCCATATTCATCATGGTTTTGTTCGATAGCCGCAGCAATGATGCGTGATACGCCTATGCCATAACAACCCATGGTTAGAATTTGGTTTTTACCACCTTCATTCAACACGCCGGCTTTCATGGCCTGTGAGTATTTATCGCCCAATTGGAAGATGTGACCGACTTCAATACCGCGTTTGATCTCCAAAGTACCTGACCCGCAAGGGCTGGCATCCCCAGTGACCACATTGCGCAAATCGGCTTTATGGTAATCTTTAATGTCGCGATCCCAGTTGACTCCGGTCAGCTGGTGGCCGTCTTCATTGGCACCACAACTAAAGTCTGCCAACACAGCCGCACTGTGGTCAACGATGACTGGCAGCTTGAGATCAACTGGCCCGAGGTTTGCTGCACCAGTGCCAGTAAAAGCCTTGATTTGCTCTTCCGTGGCAAGCTGCAAAGGGCTGGCGACGAGCGGATGCTTTTCTGCTTTGACATGGTTCAGTTGATGATCGGCGCGAACGACTAAGGCAACCAGTTGAGTAGGCTGGTCTTCCGCTTCGTTATGAGCATGCACCAACACGGTTGTCACCAGTTGGCTGGCTGGCAGCGATAAATAACGGCACCGCTCTTCAATTGTCAGTGCATCAGCCGTAGTGACTTTTTGTAACTGTGCTGATGCAGCCGGGCGTTTAATCGAAGGAGGGAGTGCCGCTGCCATTTCAATATTAGCGGCATAATCGCTGTTATTGGAAAAGGCAATAGCATCCTCACCAGAGCTGGCAAGCACATGAAACTCATGCGATACACTGCCACCAATGGAGCCACTATCGGCCATCACCGCTCTGAAGTCTAACCCTAGTCGGGTAAAGATGTTGGTGTAGGCCTGATACATCACATCGTAAGTTTGCTGCAGACTGTCCTGGGTTAAATGAAAGGAGTAGGCATCTTTCATCAGGAACTCGCGAGCACGCATCACACCAAAACGTGGCCGGCGCTCATCGCGAAACTTGGTTTGAATTTGGTACAGGTTCAGCGGCAACTGCTTATAGCTGGTGACTTCTCGGCGGATCAGGTCGGTGATCACCTCTTCATGGGTCGGGCCAAGCACAAAATCACGCTGATGACGATCTTTGAAACGCAACAGCTCAGCGTCCATAGCTTCCCAGCGGCCCGTTTCCTGCCATAACTCGGCATTTTGCACCATCGGCATCAGCACTTCGATGGCACCTGCTTTATTCATTTCTTCACGGACAATGCGTTCAATTTTGCGTAAGGTGCGAACACCGGTAGGCAGGTACGTATACAAACCTGATGCCAAACGACGAACCATACCAGCACGCAACATCAGCTTGTGGCTGATCACTTCGGCATCGGCCGGGTTCTCTTTCATCGTTGATAATAAATACTGACTGCTGCGCATCGCTCGACCTATTGCACTGTGAAAAAAAATTGCCGTATTCTAGCAAGGCGTGTTGTGCAACGCCATGCAAATATAACGACAGCGGCTAATTATTCAGGCGAATGGTATGTTTAATCAATTCAGGCGTGACCCGTTGATCTTGCCGCATGCCACCGATTGAATAAATCTCACCATCAATCTTAATTAAACCTTGTAAATCCATGATGGCTTCGGTTGGTTTTGCATCCAGCCATTGCTCTTGCTCAGGAGAATACAGCCAAACGTTGGATTCGGGTTGTGCCGGCTCGCCTTGTTCGCTGATCCCTGAATAATGGTAAAAGGTTTGACTGCCGCCAATGAAAACTGCCACCTCCTTACCATTGACAGTGCTATCAATCGCCGCCATTCTGAATCGTGCCTGACCTGTCGGATGCTCTATGGGTTTCCAGGCAATTTTAAGCGCATTGCGTGGATCTATAGTGCCTTGGTAGCAGCTGGGCTCTGTTGCTTTAACGCGTTGCCCTGTTTGATAATCCAGGCTGACACCGTCACAGAAGACCAAGGTGTTGTTCACGATGGCCCCAGCCAGCCCATAAACGGCCTTGCCAGGCATTGGCGTGGCCTGGCTCCACTTTTGGGTGAAGTTATCAAATACTTGCACCAGGTTCACGGCACCATCACCATTCCATCCACCGACCAGAAAAATATAACGATCCTGATAAGTCAGTGCCAGGGTGTCATCAACAGGGACAGGCATATCATTGACGCGGTTGTAGCGTTCGGTAGCTGGGTTAAAGCGGTAGCTTTCTACCGAGGTCACACGATTGCCTTGTCGATCAACACTGTAACCGCCCAGCACGAAGAAGTTGTTGTTCAAGGCTACTGCGCTGGCAGCAACACGGCCGGAGACCCGAGTCTGGCTTGGTACTGCGGCCAGGTTTTTCCAACCAAACTCACCGATGGTGTGCATCCAGACTTTGTTGTGTATATCTTGTGCGGTTTTCCCGGGCCCCATGCCCATCATACTGATCACGTAGGTTTTACCGCGTACTGTGGTACTGGC
>JAIUMG010000366.1 GCA_022565655.1 Alkalimonas sp. | reverse complement strand
CTGGCGAAAGCCATGGATCGCATCTTTATGTTGCATGCCGATCATGAGCAAAACGCCTCAACTTCAACCGTTCGTTTAGCAGGTTCTTCTGTTGCCAACCCTTATGCCTGCATTGCAGCCGGCGTGGCGTCTCTGTGGGGGCCTGCTCATGGCGGCGCCAACGAAGCCTGTTTGAAAATGTTGCAGGAAATCGGCTCTGTTGATCGCATCCCTGAGTTCGTCAAGCGTGCAAAAGACAAAGAAGACCCATTCCGTCTGATGGGCTTTGGCCACCGGGTTTACAAAAACTTTGACCCACGCGCCAAAGTCATGCGTGAGACCTGCCATGAAGTGTTGCAAGAACTCAATATCAAAGATCCACTGCTGGATGTAGCGATGGAACTGGAGCGCATTGCGTTGGAAGATCCGTACTTCATCGAGAAAAAGCTGTATCCAAATGTAGATTTCTACAGCGGCATTATCTTAAAAGCCATTGGTATTCCAACCAGTATGTTCACGGTTATCTTTGCCATGTCACGTACGGTCGGCTGGATATCCCACTGGGATGAAATGCTCAGCGAAAAAGGCCACAAAATTGGCCGTCCGCGCCAGCTGTATACCGGCTTTGATACTCGTGATATTAAAGAGATCACCGAACGTTAAAGCAAGGCTTTGCTGAAGCCCAATTGAAAAGCGACCTTCGGGTCGCTTTTCGTTTCATACTACAACTGTGGAGCTGCTATGTCTTACATGAATGATTGTATTGCGGAAACCGCTCAAGCGCTTCACCGGATCCGTCACGATTATCTGCCAGAGCTTGCGACACCGGGACATTGGCAAGATCGCTACCGCACCATGATGGGCCTGGCCAAACAGTTGCCCATACTGCCGGAAGAGCGCCGCCCATCCAGCGCCTTGATTGAAGGTTGCGAGAGCCGGGCCTGGTTGCTGCATTACTTTAATGCGGTGGAAGATAAGCATTACTTTGTGTTTGAATCCGATGCTCGCATTGTAAAAGCGCTGCTGGCTGTGTTGCTTTGCCAGATCAATGGTATGAGCAGCCAGGAATTTAAAGCCTGTCAGCTTGAGCAGTGCCTGCACCAACTGCATCTGACCCAGCACCTAAGCCAATCACGCAGTAAAGGCTTAGGCTATATCATCAAACGCTTACAGCAATTGCAAAGCGCTTTATAAACGAAGGTCGGTGCATAGGTGAGGCTGGAGATACATACTTTACCGGCCTCCACCTATTTAGCTAGCAACAAACTTAACTCGCTTTAGCAGCCATCTTATTCAACACCCGCGACACTGCCACCATGCCAAAGCTGGCCGTGACCACCGTAACCGCACCAAAGCCGCCACTGCAATCGAGCCGCATAGGGCCATCGGCCGTTTGCTTTTGCTGACAAACCGTGCCATCAGGCTGCGGGTATTTCAGTTGCTCCGTCGAGTAGACACAATCGATACCAAAACGCCGTTTTGGATTGCGGCTGTAGTTATAATCGCGTCTTAACTTATTGCGCACTTTCGCCAACAAGGGGTCATTGATGGTCTGGGTCAGATCGGCGATCTGTATTTGGGTGGGGTCCGTCTGACCACCGGCACCACCCGTGCAGACCAGCGGAATTTTGTTGCGCTTGCAGTGTGCCACCAGCGATACTTTAGCAGAGACAGAGTCAATGGCATCCACCACATAATCCATATCGCTGCTAATGAGTTCAGCCAGGTTCGATGCATCGACAAAGTCACTGACTTGATGCACCTGGATCGCTGGCCAGATGGCACTGAGCCGCTCAGCCATCACCGCGACTTTATCTTGTCCAATGGTACTGTGTAGCGTGTGCAGCTGGCGATTGGTGTTGCTGACACAAATATCATCCAGATCAATCAGAGTAATACGGCCGATGCCAGAGCGGGCTAACGCTTCAGCAGCCCAGCTCCCCACCCCACCAATACCGACCACACAGACATGACTGCGTTGAAAACGCGCCAAGGCTGCAGTGCCATACAAACGGGCAATACCGGCAAAGCGCGATTCATCACGAATGCTATCGTCGTTTGTGGCTGCTGCCGTCGACTCCGTATCGAGCATTTTTTCCGTGTTCATGGTCATGTACTTCTCTCTGATTAGCCGTTGTCGTTTGTAGCCCGTGGCTGGCGATACTCAGGCCAGGCCAGCTGCCAGGGGCTAGCCCAACGGCTATCGATGTGGTGCTGCAGGCGGTCAAATTCAACCCCTGTCTCTGGCCAGCAACACAATTGAACAGGCTGACCACGCCAGGAAAAACAAAGTGCATAGGCATGCAAATACACCCGATCGGCCAACGGGCTACCATAGAGCTCATCGCCGAGGATTGCAGCCCCAATGCTTTTCAGCGCCACCCGGATTTGATGTGTTTTCCCAGTCCAGGGTTTGATTAAAAAAGCCCGAAAAGGCAACTCGGTAAACCCCTGGCTAACAAAATAACTTACCGCGGGCTGGCGCTGGCTGTGCAGTAACTTCCAGGCACCGCGCCGAGCCGCAGCCATATCCCCTTTCACCCAGCCCTGTTTGCTTTTGGGTTTATCGGCACTCAGAGCCAGGTAATACTTTTCGATACGCTGCTCAGCAAACAAAGCAGCCAACTCAGCCGCCGCTGCCGACGATGTCGCCAGCAATAAAACACCTGATGTGACTTTATCGAGCCGATGTACCGGATACAGCTTCATGCCCAGCTGCTGCTCTGCCTGCACCACCAGACCAGGCCCGGACTCGGAGTGAAAACTAACACCCGCTGGTTTATGCAGTGCAACCCAGTGTTGCGTTTGCTTAAGCAGGGTCAGTTGCTGGCCTGGTACCAGGGGTGATGGCACAACTAGCTCTGACACAAAG
>JAIUMG010000365.1 GCA_022565655.1 Alkalimonas sp. | reverse complement strand
CGAAGCTTCCGGGGTACCAGCCGGTGTTTTTAATCTGGTACTGGGTTGTGGTGCTGAAATTGGCGGCATTTTGTGCAGTCACCCGGATGTGGATTGCATCTCATTCACTGGCTCGACCAGAGTCGGGCGGTTGATTCAGAGTCAGTGTGCCGACAGCGTGAAACGTGTGTGCCTGGAGCTGGGTGGAAAGTCTGCTTTTGTGATTGGCAATACTAAGCGCTTAGCTGAAGCTGTGCAGCTCGGGGTAGAAGATGTGATGATGAACTCCGGCCAAACCTGTGTCGCGTTGAGTCGGATGCTGGTACCGGCAGCTCAGTATGATGAAGCGTGCCGCCTTGCTGCTGAGGTAGCGAATAATTTAACCCTGGGAGCCCCGCAACAGGAAGACACTTTTTTAGGCCCGGTAGTGAACCAGGCTCAGTATCAGTCGATTGTGCAGTACATCGAACTGGGGGTGGAAGAAGGTGCGCGTTTGATCGCTGGCGGTGTCGAGCGCCCTGCTGGTTTGCCGCAGGGGTATTACATTCGTCCGACCATTTTTGCCGATGTGCATAACGAAATGCGTATTGCCCGGGAGGAAATCTTCGGCCCGGTGCTCTGCCTGATCCCTTACAGTGATGAAGAAGAAGCACTACGCCTGGCCAATGATTCACCTTATGGACTTAGTGCCCGGGTTTGGGCTGATGATGAGGCAGAGCTGGAGCGCTTGGCGTTGGGTATCAGAGCTGGCTTAATCTTTAAGAATGCGGCCTTGTGGCACAATGCCGCGCCTTTTGGTGGCTTTAAACAATCAGGGTATGGCCGTGAGCTGGGGCTGGCCGGCGTGGAGGAGTTTCTGGAGTTGAAGTCTATCGTAAGCGAGGGCCCAGCGCATGACTGATTTATCGACCACAACCAAAGCAAATTTATCACTCAACCAACCCATGAGCGGCAACGAAATGCCTCGTTTTGGAGGCCCAGCTACCTTTATGCGCTTGCCTGCTGCGCCATTATCGACGGAGCTGGATGTTGGTTTTATTGGTGTTCCCTTTGATATCGGTACCTCAAACCGCCCAGGGGCTCGCTTGGCACCACGGCAGATCCGCGATGAGTCAAGAATGCTGCGGCCATACAACATGGCGACCAGAGCGGCGCCTTTTGATTCGTTGCAAGTTGCCGATATCGGCGATGTGGCGATTAATACCTTCAACCTGGCGAAAAGCATCGACATTATTCAGCGGCATTACCACGAGGTGCTGGGCCATGGCATCACGCCGTTAACCATGGGTGGGGATCACACCATTGCTTTGCCGATATTACGGGCCATCAAAGAAAAATATGGTCCGGTGGCCATGGTGCATATCGATGCTCATGCCAACATTAACGAGCATATGTTTGGTGAGAAAATCGCCCATGGCACACCATTCCGTCGCGCGGTGGAAGAGGGCTTACTGCAGTGCGATAAAGTAGTGCAAATTGGTCTGCGCGGTACCGGCTATGCGGCGGATGATTTTGATTGGCCGCGTCAGCAGGGCTTTCAGGTGGTCACAGCAGAAGAATGCTGGGGCCGATCATTGCAATCGTTGATGAAGCAAGTCAGGCATAAAATAGGCGATCAGCCGACCTATATTTCGTTTGATATTGATGGCATCGATCCGGCTTATGCACCGGGCACTGGCACCGTAGAAATCGCTGGTTTAACGGTGCCGCAGGCGCTGGAAATTATCCGGGGCTGTCGTGGCTTGAACGTGATTGGTGGTGATTTAGTCGAAGTATCACCGCCTTATGACCCTTCAGGTAATACAGCGTTACTGGGCGCTAATTTATTGTATGAAATGTTGTGCGTGCTGCCCGGCGTGCAGCATCGCTAAAGGAGGATGTTATGACATTCAGATCATCCACACCCGATTCAGCATCAACAGCAAACCGAATGACAGAGCCAGATATGCTGCTTTGGAGTGAGGCTTTATTGCAGTGTCAGTTAGCCTGTGGCAAAGCCCGCTTTTATTCTCAACTGGGGCAGTTGTTGCAATTGCTTCTGCCATCGGATGAATACATGGTATTGCTGTTTGATCCGAAGCAACCACCGAGCTTATTGCACCAGCAAAAGCCATTGCAAAGTGATGATTTTGACCGTTATCTGCAATCTGCTTATGTACTGGATCCGTTTTATCGGCTGGGGTTGCAGCAAAAACAGCAAGGTGTCTTTCGTTTAAGGGATATTTTGCCGGCTAACTATGCAGAATACGACCATTACTACAACAGTTACTTTCGTCACTTGAAAATTGCCGATGAGATTGGCTTTATCATTCCCTTGCCAGCCGATCGACGTTTTGTGCATATTGAGTTGGCCCGATTTGCCGGTTCTGAGTTATTTGCCGAAACTCAGTTGCAGCAAGCCAACCGGCTGTTTAGCGTGATCAGCAGCCTGGTGGTGCAGCATCAGCAGCAGTTACCACTGCAAGAAGGCAGTGGTAGTGCTGAGCACGATTACATCGATGCGTTTTATCGGCGTTTTGGCACTGAAGTTTGTACGCCACGGGAACATGAAGTGCTGTGTTATATGCTACAAGGGCATTGCGTGAAAACCATTGCCAGTCAGATGCAGCTTGGGCTGGAAACCATCAAGATGCATCGCAAGAATTTGTATGCCAAACTAAACATTGGCTCTCACCCGGAGCTATTGGCGTTGTTTATTGATTTATTAACTCTGACTGAGCCGCCGGTACGCAGGGATCCCTTGTTGCAAAACCCGCGGCTACACTACCATTCAGCTTTATCGGAAGCCTCTTAATATGATGTTGTACCGCTGTTGTTGTCTGTTTTTATTGGTAAGTTTGCCACTGCAGGCCGATTGGTTTGCTCCGATAGAGCTTCCTACGCCAACCACCATTCGAAC
>JAIUMG010000364.1 GCA_022565655.1 Alkalimonas sp. | reverse complement strand
CGTCGGATGATGGGCAAAGTCATCGTACAAACAAATACCAGCGCTATCGGTTAATAACTCCAGCCGCCGCTTTGGAGGTTGGAACGAACAGAGCGCTTCGATGGCCACTGAGACCGGCACGCCGACATGCCGGGCTGCCGCCACTGCCATCATGGCATTCGCCACATTATGCTGCCCCAGTAACTGCCATTGCACCTGACCTTGCACCTGGCCCTGCAACAAGACATCAAACACTGAGCCATCAGCCGCGATACAGCGGCTTTGCCAGTCGGTTTCAGGCAACTCTGCACTGGCATCATAACTTTGGCGTTCACTCCAGCACCCTTGAGCCAGAGTATTCTCAATCGCCGGTACCTGAGCCGGTGTCAAAATCAAACCTGAGGCAGGAACCATTCGGATCAGGTGATGAAATTGCCGCTGAATCGCCGCCAGGTCAGGAAAAATATCGGCATGATCGTACTCTAAGTTATTGATGATTAATGTACGTGGCCGGTAATGCACAAACTTAGACCGCTTATCAAAAAAAGCGGTATCGTATTCATCGGCTTCAATCACAAAGAAGGGGCTTTCGCCAAGTTGAGCGGATACGCCAAGTTGTGGTGCCACGCCACCGATCAGAAACCCTGGCTTTAAACCCGCTTGTTGCAGGATCCATGTCAGCATACTGCTGCAGCTGGTTTTGCCATGGGTACCTGCCACCGCCAGCACCCAGCGTTGTTGCAAAACATGGCGCGACAACCATTCGGCACCGGAGGTATAAGGTAATTGCCGCTCCAGCACGGCCTCGACTGCCGGGTTGCCCCTGGATAACGCATTGCCAATAATCACCAAATCAGGCGCCGGCTCCAACTGGCTGGCATCAAAGCCGCTGGTCAGTTCAATACCTAACTGTTCCAGTTGGGTGCTCATCGGCGGGTACACATTGTTATCTGATCCGGTGACCTGATGCCCCAGGCTTTTGGCCAAAGCAGCGATCCCCCCCATAAAGGTGCCGCAAATGCCCAGAATATGTATATGCATATAGAAAACTCTCAAGCTGTTATCGCGCCATTGTAACAAATGTCAGCAAAGCTGCGATTGAAACTGCAATTTAGACAGAAATTCTTTAAAATAGCCTGCAAAAGAATAAACCTCACTCTACACAATGATAAAAGGAAGCTCTCATGCGCCGTATATCCCCGGTTCTGCAGCAAGATGGAGTCGATAGTGATTTAATCGCTTTATTGAAAACCATATTGGCCGCTTGTCGTGAAATTTCGTTTCGAGTCAGCCAGGGAGAACTGGCTGGGGTATTAGGCTCCACCTTGTCTGAAAACGTGCAGGGGGAAACACAAAAAAAGCTGGATGTCATTGCCAATGAATTGCTCAAAGAAGTGATTCTGGAGACCGGCGTGGTCAAAGCCATCAGCTCGGAAGAAGAAGATGACATCGTCGCGGGCAACCCCAACGGTAAATACCTGGTGACGTTTGATCCACTGGATGGCTCATCCAACACCGATATCAACAGCCTGATAGGCACCATTTTTTCAGTCTTACCTGCTCAGGCAGACATAGACGCCGATGATGCCAGCCAATTTTTGCAACCAGGCACCGCGCAGGTAGCAGCAGGTTATGTGTTGTATGGCCCGTCAACCATGCTGGCGTTAACCACCGGCAAAGGCACCCGCCTGTATACGCTGGATAAAACCTATGGCGGTTTCCTGTTGACTGAAGATAAAGTCACCTTGCCAAAGTACACCTCAGAGTTTGCTATCAATATGTCGAATCAACGCTTTTGGCAAGCGCCGATGCAGCACTACATTGCTGATCTGATCAAAGGCAAAGAAGGCAAACGAGGCAAAAATTACAACATGCGCTGGATAGCTGCTATGGTTGGCGACGTGCATCGTATTCTGTGTCGTGGTGGCATTTTTGCCTACCCGGCCGACAGCAAAGATCCGAACAAGCCCTACAAACTCCGATTGATGTACGAAGCCAACCCAATGAGTATGCTGGTTGAGCAGGCGGGCGGCCTCAGCATTACTGGTAGCGAGCGCATTATGGAGATCCAGCCAGAAGATATTCATCAACGCGTTGCCGTCATTCTGGGATCGCGTCATGAAGTGGAAACCTGCCTGGCGTATCACCAGCAAACAAATTAAGACTAATCGACGATAGCCATTTTGATGGCTATCGCTATAATGAGCAGCATTTGATTCACTTTAAAAGGACTACACCATGAGCTTAAGCGATGTAACTGCTGGCAAGAATATGCCAGATGAAGTCAATGTCATCATTGAAATTCCGGCCAATGCCGACCCGATTAAGTATGAAGTCGATAAAGATACCGGCACTGTCTGGGTCGATCGCTTTATGGCGACCCCCATGTTTTACCCATGCAACTATGGTTTCGTCAATCAGACGCTGTCACTGGATGGCGACCCGGTTGATGTGCTGGTCCCAACACCCTATCCATTGGTTCCAGGCGCAGTCATTAAATGTCGCCCGGTAGGCGTACTGAATATGGCGGATGAGTCAGGCGAAGATGCAAAAGTCATCGCCGTTCCGGTCAGCAAGCTGACCAAACTGTATGATCATATTGAGGATATCAATGACGTCCCTGAGCTGTTAAAGCAGCAAATTCAGCACTTCTTCGAGCGTTACAAAGAGTTAGAGCCAGGTAAGTGGGTCAAAATCACCGGCTGGGGCGATGCCGCTGCTGCGAAAGCGGAAATCCAAAGCTCATTTGAGCGGGCGAAAACCGCATAGCACAGAATCCGGGCAGCAATCGCTGCCCTTTTTTATAAGCATGACCTCAGGCCACGCCCTGGCGATGCCTCAAGTTTAATTTTTTTCTAAGTTAATCCTGTACTTTACTGCTTTGTGTCTATACTTGTTAAAAAT
>JAIUMG010000363.1 GCA_022565655.1 Alkalimonas sp. | reverse complement strand
CTGAGGTGCTGCATCAAGTGCTAGCTGAGGCTGAGCACCCAGTCAGAGCTTAATGTTTATTCGGTTATAGGCTATACTAAGCGGATATTTGTCTGAGGTTGTATCAGACTCAATTTTAAAGGACTGTTCATGTTAGGCTGGCTTTTGTCTTTGCCTCGCTCGGTAAAACGGGTGTTTTCGGTGTTTGCCGATGTGCTTTTCTTAATTTTTTCAATTGTGGCCGCTTACTTTCTGACGCAGAATGGTTTAAGAGGTCATGTGCCTGAAATTGCGTTGTCTTTTGCTATCTCCGTACCTTTAACCTTACTTATTTTCACCAAGTTAGGCTTGTATAGGGCGGTGATCCGCTATATTGGACAACATGCATTTGGCGCTGTGTTGGCGGGAATTGTAGGCAGCGCTTTGGCGCTTAGTATTCTATTTGTGTTTTTTGGCGTTGAGGATAAAGGCAATTTAATTTTTGTCTATGCGTTATTGGCTACCTTAACCTGCGGTGGCGCTCGCTTATTGATGCGCATGTCTTTAGTGCAAATGAACAATACCTTAAAAGAGCGGGTACTTATTTATGGCGCTGGTTCCTCTGGTCGCCAGCTTGCCCATGCATTAATCAATGGCGATCAGTATCATCCTATTTTATTTGTCGATGATGATAGCACGTTACAACGTTCAACCATCCTGGGTATGCCGGTCGGGAATCCCGCAACAATTGCCTTACTTATCAAAACACAAAATATTCAGCGCGTGTTGTTGGCTTTACCATCGGCTAGTCGTATTCGTCGACGTGAAGTGCTGGATGCTCTTGAATCATTACCCGTACCTGTGCAATCCGTTCCTGGCATGAACGAGCTGGTGAATGGTGATATGCGGATTGATGAGCTTCAGGAAGTCAATATTGAAGACTTGTTAGGCCGAGATCCTGAAGCGCCAAAGTTAAAACTAATGCATGCAAACATTCAGAACAAAGTGGTGATGGTGACTGGTGCTGGCGGCTCTATCGGTTCTGAGCTTTGCCGACAAATCTTGAAGTATGAGCCCGCAATGTTGGTGTTGTTTGAGTTATCTGAATTTGCAGCCTACAGCATTGAGCAAGAGTTGCGATTGCTGATTGAGCGAGAAAATCTGAATATAGATATGCGCACAATATTGGGAACCGTCCAGGACCGGGGGCGCTTACTTTCAGTGATGCAAAGCTTTGACGTGCAAACGGTTTACCATGCAGCGGCTTACAAGCACGTACCTATGGTTGAATTTAATGTCGTTGAAGGCGTTCGTAATAATGTATTCGGTACCTGGTACGCAGCTGAGGCGGCCATTGAGGCTCAGGTTGAAACCTTTGTGCTTATTTCTACCGATAAAGCGGTACGGCCTACCAATGTAATGGGGGCTTCGAAGCGGATTGCTGAGCTGGTTTTGCAAGCTATTGCGGGTAGAGCCGGAGTGAAAACCTGTTTTAGTATGGTTCGTTTTGGCAATGTGCTTGGTTCTTCGGGCTCCGTTGTGCCTCTGTTTCGTGAGCAAATTCGTCGTGGTGGGCCGGTGACGGTAACTCATAAAGATATTATCCGTTATTTTATGACCATTGCCGAAGCTGCCCAGTTGGTTATTCAGGCTGGTGCTATGGGACAAGGGGGGGATGTTTTTGTATTGGATATGGGAGAACCCGTTCGTATTGATGAGTTAGCTCGGCGTATGATTCATTTGATGGGTTTAGAGGTTAAAGATGAAAAGCACCCCAACGGCGATATTGAAATTCGTTACACCGGATTACGTCCGGGTGAGAAATTATTTGAAGAACTTATTATTGGTCCAAATGTCAAAGGCACCGAGCACCCACGTATTATGGCAGGCGATGAGGTGGCGCTGCACTGGAATGAAGTGCAGCTGTTATTAAATCAACTGGAAGCTTGCTGTAAAAGTTTTTCGGTGGATGCACTGATGGAGTGTATGAAGTCTGCTCCGATTGATTTTAGTTATTTGAATGAATCATGTGATTTAGTGAAACAAGCACAGCAAACGATGAAGGTGACGATACAGCCAGATATATCGAGTGTCAGGGCAAAATCTGCTTAGGCTGTTAATCAGTTGTCTGCTTAATGCAACGATTGCTTTAAAATCAAACGCCTTTTACAATATTTCACTTGCTGTCGGACTAGCTTTCAGTTAAGCTCAACTACTGAAAAACCCATACATGGTGAATAGAGGGATATCTATGAAAAAACTTTTAATTGCTGCAGCTGTTTCAGCACTGGTTTCAGGTGCTGCTGTTGCTAATGAACAGGCAGGCGGCTCTTCGTCAGGTGCATTTGGTGAAGTGAATGCTTCTACTATTACTGCTGGTGCCGTTGGTGTAGCTGTCGCTGCGGCCATTGTTTCTAATAGCCGTGGTACTACATTGCCTGATGATCCAGAGCCACCGATCTTAGGCTGTGATGGTGATGATGAAACCAATGCTGATGGATTTTGTGTGGGTACAACTACAGTGGTCACAGGTACTGGCACCAACACCTATACGACTACAGCGACATTTACTTACGCGCCAACAGCGCAGTAATTTTCTGTTGTTGTTATAAAAAGCCGCCGGAAGGCGGCTTTTTTGTATAATTTTCTTGATAGGTGAGTGGCTTATGTTGATTTACACCCGTTTCTTTTTTCTAGCGTTGGCACTTCTGTTAACAGCATGCAGTTCTACTCAATATGCTTATCTTGATAGCTTGAAGCTTGCTCTGCATAAAGCAGATGATGTCACCTTATCTCTGCTTGAGGTGCAACAAGCAGAGCATGATCTGATTTATATTCGGGTTGACGATAAGCCGCGGGCAACGATGGTGTTGGCCTATCTGGAAAATGGCCAGCATAAATGGCTGTCGAGTGATGATGTGTTGCTG
>JAIUMG010000362.1 GCA_022565655.1 Alkalimonas sp. | reverse complement strand
GAACAGCGGTCTCCAAAACCGACGGTTGGGGGTTCGAATCCCTCTGCCCCTGCCAACTATTTGCAGCATAGGTCCATGCTGCTGTACTGGTTTGTATCCATCAAGCCAAGCTGAGGTGAGTGAACGCATGAGTGCAACGAGTGAGAGCCCAAAAAGCAGTTTAGATACAGTCAAATGGCTGGTCGTTTTTGTACTGCTGTCCCTGATTGTGCTGGGCAATTATCTATTTGAATTTTCCACGCTAGAGCGAGCGGTTGCGCTGGTCGTTTTGATCGCAGCGGCTGGTTTGGTTGCAGCGCAAACCGCTAAAGGAAAGACCTTTATTGGTTTTGCCAGAGATGCACGGACTGAAGTTCGTAAAGTTGTCTGGCCAACACGCCAGGAAACAACACAAACAACGATTATTGTGATGATAGCAACCTTGATAGTCGGCCTGTTGTTGTGGGGTCTGGATGCCATTTTATTGCGTGTTGTTTCGTTCTTCACCGGTTTAGGAGTTTAAGCTATGGCGGGTAAGATGCGCTGGTACGTGGTTCAGGCCTTTTCAGGCTTTGAGCAAAAAGTCGCAACCTCGTTGCGTGAATACATTCGTCTGAACGAGATGGAAGACAAGTTTGGTGAAGTGCTGGTGCCAACCGAAGAAGTGGTAGAGATGCGCGCAGGCCAAAAGCGTAAATCAGAGCGTAAATTTTTCCCTGGCTATGTGCTGGTGCAAATGGATATGTGCGAAGAAAGCTGGCACTTAGTGAAAAGCGTGCCTCGTGTCCTTGGCTTTATTGGGGGAACCTCTGATCGGCCAGCGCCTATTTCTGAAAAAGAAGCCAATACCATTCTGAACCGCCTGGAAGATAACGCTGACAAGCCGAAGCCAAAAACACTGTTTGAAGCAGGTGAGGTAGTACGGGTGACCGAAGGTCCATTTGCTGACTTTAACGGTGTGGTTGAAGAAGTCGATTACGAAAAAAGCCGGGTCAAAGTATCGGTACTTATTTTTGGGCGCTCAACGCCGGTCGACCTCGAGTTTGGTCAGGTCGAAAAAGCTTAATTTATATACTTCGGTATAATCATTGATCCTGGCCGCAGATTGCTTTATGATCTGCGGCCTTTTTAACCAAGGGGAGCCGCTTGAGTAAATGTCCTCGCATTTACGAGGCTGAGACCCTAAACAGAGGTGTACTATGGCAAAGAAAGTCACTGCATTAATTAAATTGCAGGTAAAAGCCGGTATGGCAAACCCGTCACCGCCAGTAGGTCCAGCATTGGGTCAACACGGTGTCAACATCATGGAATTCTGTAAAGGCTTTAACGCCAAAACAGATAGCATTGAAAAAGGCATGCCAATCCCAGTCGTTATTACTGTCTATAGCGATCGTTCTTTTACCTTCGAAACCAAAACGCCACCAGCATCATTCCTGCTGTTGAAGGCCGCCGGTCTGAAGAGTGGCTCGGGTCAACCAAATACCAAGAAAGTTGGTAAAGTGACTCAGGCACAAATTGACGAAATCGTTAAATTGAAAGAGCCGGATCTGACCGCTGCAGATCACGAGGCTGCTGCACGTACCATCGCTGGTACAGCACGTTCAATGGGCCTAGTGGTGGAGGGGTAAGACATGGCTAAATTATCTAAGCGCGCTAAACTGATCCGCTCTAAAGTAGATGCGACCCGTGAGTACGATTTCCAGGAAGCTGTCACTCTGTTGAAAGAGCTGGCTACTGCTAAGTTCGTCGAAAGCGTTGATGTTGCAGTGAATCTGGGCATTGATGCTCGTAAATCTGACCAAAACGTTCGCGGTGCCACTGTACTGCCACACGGTACTGGTCGTGATGTACGTGTTGCTGTCTTTACTCAGGGTGCTAACGCCGAAGCTGCCAAAGCAGCTGGTGCCGACATCGTGGGTATGGAAGAGCTGGCCGAGCAGGTCAAAAAAGGTGAGATGAACTTTGACGTGGTCATCGCTTCTCCAGACGCTATGCGTGTGGTAGGTGCTTTGGGTCAAATCTTAGGCCCGCGTGGTCTGATGCCAAACCCAAAAACAGGCACTGTCACGCCGAACGTAGCTGAAGCTGTTAAGAATGCCAAAGCAGGTCAGGTTCGTTACCGCAACGATAAAAACGGTATTATCCACACCACCATCGGTAAAGTGGATTTTAACGCTGATCAGTTGCAGGAAAACCTGGAAGCCTTATTGGTTGCACTGAAACGTGCCAAGCCTTCGGTAGCAAAAGGTGTGTTCATTAAGAAAGTGACCATCTCCTCTACCATGGGTGCCGGTATCGCATTGAACCAGTCGTCACTGACGACCACGGCCTAATGCTTTACAAGAGCGTGAGCTTTATTATATAATCTCGCGCTCGTTTTTTAGGGTAGAAGCTGGCTAGATTCATTATGAATAACCAGCTTCCGTCCAAGACCGTAGGTGCAGTAAGTTGGTATTTATTACTGCTTAATGACTTGCCTACGCAGACGGTGTTAGCCCCAGAATTGTATTTAAACTCTTCTGGCTCTCACCGTAAATCGCGCATCGGCATGTCGCCGATGATGTGTTGGAAAGCCAGACGAAAGTCTGGAAGAACCAGGAGTTAAGAGCCAATGGCGATTAAGCTTGATGACAAAAAAGCAATTGTTGCTGAAGTCCAGCAAGCCGCGACTGGTGCTCTTTCTGCCGTAGTAGCTGATGCTCGTGGTGTCACTGTCGATAAAATCACTGGTTTGCGTAAGCAAGCTCGTGCTAATGGTGTCTGGATGCGTGTTGTGCGCAATACCCTGGCCCGTCGCGCAGTACAAGGCACTGAGTTCGAGTGTTTGAGCGAAACCTTTGTAGGCCCAACATTAATTGCTTTCTCTTCAGAGCACCCAGGTGCAGCGGCACGTCTTTTTAAAGACTT
>JAIUMG010000361.1 GCA_022565655.1 Alkalimonas sp. | reverse complement strand
CACTTTAAAAGCAGGGGGACTCTGGTTACTGCTAATCCCCGAGCCAGACCAATGGCAACAAAGCGCCAACCCGGCACATCGACACTTACTTCCTTACCCACTGGATGCAGAGCAGCACCAAGGGTATTTTCTGCGCTTTTTCTGGCAACAACTGCAAGGCTGTGACTTTGCTTGGCTCACCACAGATACCATCAAACGTCAGCCGACATTTCCAGCCTCAGCCATGCCAGCAGCGCCTTCAGAGCCCTTTGCATCCAAAGAGCAACAGGATGCTGTAGCCGCAATCCTGCGGGTCGTTTCAGGCCATCGACAGCGCCCTTTGCTACTTAGCGCACATCGAGGCCGCGGAAAATCTGCTGCACTTGGTATCGCCGCCGCACAGCTGGCCCAGCAAGGAAAAACACGAATACTGCTCACCGCACCCAATCAGGCCGCAGCCCAGATTTGCCAGCAACACTTTCAGGCCAATTGCGCAAAAGAGCTGCATAAAGTGCTGCAGTTCACGCCGGTCGATGCCTTAATTCGCCAGCGACCTCCCGCCAACTTACTGCTGATCGATGAGGCGGCTGCTATCCCTACACCTCAACTGCAACAACTGACAGAGAACTACAGCCGTATCGTGTTTGCTACCACCGAGCATGGTTATGAAGGCACCGGTCGGGGTTTCCAGCTACGGTTTCAAAAGTATTTAGAAGCACACCGCCCTGGCTGGCGTAAGCTGCATTTGCAGCAGCCGATCCGGTATCACCAACAGGATCCTCTGGAAAAGCTGCTATTTAACTGCTTTTTGCTCGCTGGTCATGATAAGAACAACAGCAGCATACCTGAAGATGTTCAGCCAGCGACTGCCAGCTTGAAACACTATCGCTCAGCCGACTTGGTCACACAGCCTGATGTTGTCGCTGAGCTGTTTCAGCTGCTGTCCTTGGCTCATTATCAAACCCAGGTCGATGATCTGGCAGCTTTACTGGATAACCCAAGCTTGCAGGTACAAGCCCTGTATCATCAGCAACAGTTAATGGCGTGTGCCTTGATCAGTCTTGAAGGTGACATCCCGTCGCCGCAAGCGGATTTGGTTTATCAAGGCAAACGCCGACTGCAAGGCCACTTGCTGGCGCAAAGCCTGGCCTTTCACCTGCAAAGCCCAGAGCTTGCAACGCTGCCAATGGCCCGGATCCAGCGTATCGTGGTGCAGCCGAAGTTACAGGGAAAAGGCATCGGCACTGAGCTGCTAAAGCGTATTATCACACATTACCAGCAAGCAGACCGGTTACTCGGTACCAGCTTTGCTGCATCCGAGCCGGTGCTTCGCTTCTGGCAAAAATCAGGCTTTGTCCCGCTGCGCCTGGGCATCAAAGCGGATCAGGCCAGTGGTGAACATTCATTATTGATGCTAAAAGCATCTGAATCGCAACATAAGTGTATTGCATCACTGGAAGCGAGTTTTCGTAGTCAGTTGTACTATCAAATCCCGGTATGGTATCGCCAGCTCGATCCAAAGCTGTTAAGACGCTTGGTCACACCTCCTCAGATCACTTTAACTGCACGAGACAACGAAGCACTGCAGTTATTCGCTGAAGAGCAGCGACCTTTTGAGCTGATATACAGTCAGCTGTTGCACTGGTTTCATCAGCATCTTTACCTGCTTGATGATGAAGCCATTGAATGTATGATTGCCCTATTTTGGCAGCAACAAAGCTGGCAAGAGTTAGCGCTACGTTTGCGTCTTCCAGGTAGAAAGCAGGTTATTACTTACCTGCGCGAAATTGTTGCGAAAAGATTAGCAAAGTCAGCCTGATCATAGTAAACCGGCAGGGCTAGTGTTAAGCTGCGGTTTTAACCGGTGGTTGTGTCATGCTGTTAAGTACCTTCGTTTTACTGGCCAGCAGCCTCAGTGCTGATGATTTTACCACGCAACAGAGATCCTTGTTGCAAGCTGCTGTCAATGCACAATATTTAAGCCATCAACTCTCTGAAGGCTACACAGCTTGCAAACAGAGTACATCCGCTACCCAATGGAGCCACCTGCACAGCGACTTGCAAAGTTATCCTGCTGCAGACTTAATCGAGCAGGCCCTAGCCATCCCTGCGATGACCGTGGATCAGTTTACTCGTACGCTGGCACTACAACCAAACCGAAGCGCGGCTCATTGGGTCGACATCGAACTGACTTGCGATGATACCAACCAGTGGCAACAGTTATTTAGCGACTACCGGGCAGTTTACTTTGAGCTGGAGCTAAGCCCGCAACTGGAGCACAGTTTCGCAGACTCGTTAGAGCTATTGCAGCAAAGCAAGGGCCTACAGCAACAACGCGCTCAAGCCGTCATTGACGAAAGCAACAGCATTGCCATTGCCAGCACTGTGCAAAAAAGCCAACTTTCCGCTATTGAGCAGGCCAATTATCTGCATATTGAGTATCAGAGCGATTACATTTTCCGCGTTCAACGTGGTTGGAAAAACTACCCACCACTCTATCTCGGTATGCATCGTTACATGTCTGCTGCCGAACTCACTAATCACGAGCAACAATGGCTCATCTTCCTCGACCATCAGCAACACTTCATTAGTGCAGTACCACTCACAGAGGCTCACGCCTATCTGGAGTTACTTGGTGCTGAGCATTGGAGCTTTGATCGGCACGGCAACCTGAACCGCAATCCTTAAAGTCAGCTCTGGCTACAGGCTGAAACACTCCTTCAGGCTCGCCACAGTAACTCCCTCGCAAAAAAGCTCGGTCAAACATACTGATGTCGACCTGAATGAGGCCTCAGCCTTCGCAAAGAACTCTTGTGTTTCATCAAGACCAGCATGGCGACAAATTCGTCAGGAGCGAATTTGGACGTTGCGGAGCGACGGCCCGAAGGGCGAAACACAGGGAAGTGTTTCGCA
>JAIUMG010000360.1 GCA_022565655.1 Alkalimonas sp. | reverse complement strand
TATGTCACTGTGCAAGTGATCAAGAAGTTAAAGTCACATCCGTTGCCTGCCGACCAGATCCTCAATATCAATGTTCCAGCCATCCCTCTACACGAATTAAAAGGGCTGCAGATCACCCGGCTGGGGCGACGACACAAAGCTGAGACCATGACCAAATCACGCGACCCTTGGGGGCGGGAGATTTACTGGTACGGCTCGCTTGGGCCAGAGCTGGATGCCGGCCCAGGCACTGATTTTCATGCCATTACGCATGGCTATGCATCCATTACTCCCATCCATGTTGATATGTCTGCGTACAAAAGCATGGATCAACTTAAACAGTGGTTAGAAGGAATACAGTTGTAATATGGCCGTTGCGACCCAGCGAAGTGCAGTCGTTTTAGCACAAAAACTTCAAAGTGAAGGCATTACTAATCAGGCCGTGATATCTGCTATTGCCCAGACACCACGGCATCTATTTGTTGAAACCGTCTTAGCGCATAAGGCTTATGAAAACACGGCTTTGCCCATTGGCCATGGCCAGACAATTTCACAGCCTTATATTGTCGCCAGAATGACCGAGTTGTTGCTCAATAGCGGCCGTCACCAACAGGTGCTGGAAATTGGCACTGGCTCTGGCTACCAGACGGCGGTACTGGCTCGTTTGTTTGAACGGGTATGCAGTGTCGAGCGCATCAAAAGTTTGCAGTTTCAGGCCAAGCGTCGTTTGCAGCAACTTGATTTGCATAATGTGTCCATGAAACATGGCGATGGCTGGCGCGGCTGGTCAAGTAAAGGACCTTTTGATTGTATTCTGGTTACGGCGGCAGCAAGTGCGGTGCCAGAGGATTTATTGCAGCAATTGAGTGATGGCGGCCGCCTGGTGATCCCCGTCGGGACGGATGAGCAGGTATTGCGGGTGATCACTCGGGATGGTGAACAGTTTCATGAAGAAAGTGTCGAAGCAGTACGTTTTGTGCCGTTGGTGCCTGGCGAACTTGCGTAAACCATATACACAGGACCATTCATGGCGTATTTAATCCTATGGTGTAAAGGGATACTGATGGGCGCGGCGGATATTGTGCCTGGTGTATCAGGCGGAACTCTGGCGTTATTGTTAGGCATTTATGAGCGATTGATCAACGCCATTCGCTCAGTCGATCAGCAGGCACTGATGTTGCTGTTACGCGGTCGTGTTGTGGCAGCCTGGCAGCATATCGATGGAACCTTTTTGCTGTGTTTGTTCAGCGGTATCTTGATGAGTGTGTTTGCACTGGCAAATGCAGTGAGCTGGATGCTGGAGCAGCAGCCTGTGCTGCTGTGGGCTTTATTCAACGGGCTAATTTTGTCTGCGTTGCCTCATTTATGCGCTCGTGTACCATGGAACCTGCGCCGATTGCTGTTGGCGGGTATCGGCATCGGTCTGGCCATTGCCATCAGCCAGATCCGGCCGATGACGCTGGAGCCAGCCTTATGGATGTTTTTTGTCGCTGGAGCCATTGCCATTTGTGCCATGATCTTACCGGGCATCTCTGGCAGCTTTATCTTGCTTTTGCTGGGGATGTACGCGCCGGTGTTGCTGGCAGTCACAGACTTCCAGCTGGTCACTTTGCTGGTATTTATGGCTGGGTGCATCGTGGGTTTACTTAGTTTTTCCCGCTTTTTATCCTGGCTGCTGGCACGTTGTCATGATGCGACTTTGGCATTGCTGATTGGAGTGGTGATTGGTGCCTTACTACGGATCTGGCCCTGGCAATTGGACGGTCGCTTACTTACCCCAACAGCCTATCAGCAATTGGTTGGCTCAGCTGATATAGGCTGGGCACTGGTCTGTGCTTTTGCTGGCGTATTGTGTATGCAATTGATGTTACGATTGGAGCGATTCAGCCCAAAAGGTAATGAGTGCTGAAATGATGTAAAAGCAAGGCGGGCCATGAGACGATTCAGTAATAGCAATAGTAGCAAGATCCAGCTGTACCGCAGGTTACAGGCTGTTCGGCTGATTTTGTGGTTGTTGCTTGCGCTGGCTTTTCTGGGCCTGACATCCTGTGCCAAGCGTCCGGCACCTGCCCCTGTTGCGAGTTTACAAATCAATCCGGAGGGGGCCCGAGGGCCGATCAGAGCCGACCAATATACGGTGCAGCGTGGTGATACCCTGTACTCTATTGCATTCAGAGCCGGTCAGGATTTTCGTACTTTGGCTCAGCGAAACCAGATCAGCCCTCCCTATGTGATCCATCCAGGGCAGCAGTTACGTATGAGCGGAGCAGTCACTGCATCGAGCTCAGCGGCAAACCCATCAACGGCTGCGGCACAAAAAACACCCGCCGTGGTCACAACAGAGCCAATTGCTGCAGTGAGTCAGCCTGTTGACTCTACTGAGGAAAGTGCTAAAAAAGCACCGGCAAAATCGGTTGCACCCAGCCCGCAAACGGGGTATGTTCATAGAACACAAGCACAAAATCATAAAAAAACGACGAACAATACCCCAAGTGGAAACAGATTGCAATGGCAGTGGCCGACTCGAGGTACTATTATCGCGCGTTTTTCACATCAGGAACACGGCAGTAAGGGGTTGAAAATTGCAGGCAGCAATGGCCAGCGGATTAATGCGGCCGCATCAGGTCAAGTGGTGTATGCCGGGAACGCGCTTAGAGGCTATGGAAACCTGATTATTATCAAACACAATGATGATTACCTAAGTGCCTACGCCCATAACCAGCGTTTACTGGTGCGGGAACAACAACACGTCAGCGCTGGAGAGCATATTGCTGATATGGGAAGTACAGAAGCCAGCCAGACCCAATTGCACTTTGAAATCCGTTTTCGCGGGCAGTCGGTCGACCCGCTACAGTTTTTACCGAAGTAGTTGAAAATAAAAATAAAAGTTATATAGATATACTTAAAAGACGCTCTTAC
>JAIUMG010000359.1 GCA_022565655.1 Alkalimonas sp. | reverse complement strand
ATATCCACCACATTTTCTAGGTCATCCACATAGGGAGTGATGTAGTCATATTGCTGACAAAGTGGCGAGGCAATAGCCTGAGCAAAATCAATCCGCTTGACTCCATTCAGGCCTGCATTGATGAGCTCATTGGCTCGTTGCTGGATTGCATTGGTCACGTCCGTATCTGCCGGCCCACCGTGTGGCGGGTTGTATTTAATGCCACCATCCTGAGGTGGGTTGTGCGATGGCGTGATCACCAGCCCATCCGCTTGCTGTGTACTGGCTTTGTTATAGCATAAAATAGCGTGCGAGATCACAGGCGTTGGGGTATAGCCCAAACCTTGCTGAATATAAATCTGTACTCCATTGGCCACCAATACCTGTACCACGGATGCAAATGCCGGTTCAGATAGAGCATGCGTATCTTTGCCAACAAAAACCGGACCTTCGATGCCAGCTTGCTGACGATATTCGACCATCGCCTGAGTGATGGCCAGGATATGGGCTTCATTGAATGAGTGTGCTAAAGCACTGCCCCGATGGCCAGAGGTACCAAAACTAACCTGCTGGCTGGCTTGTGCCACATCGGGTTGCAATTCGTAATAACTGGTGACCAATTGACAAATATTAACCAACTGCTCTGCTGAAGCGACCTGTCCTGCCTGTGGATGAGTTGACATTCCGGTTTCCTTATAACATATCGCGAATTGTTTCTGCTTCCGTTTCGGTATAACCGAGTGCCAGCGCCACTTCGGTCAGCATCATCTTTTTTCGGGTGGTATTGGAGTTGGTCATGACCCAAAATTCAGTCTCAGGGATGGCCTTCGGATTGGTGCTGCTGCCCGATTGCAATAGCTCAGTTTCGCTGCGGCCAAAGTACTGACGATCCCGGCCTTTGATATCCAGCACCGCATTGAACTGATTAGGATGCGTTTTAGCCAGTGCGGACAATATCAGCAAAAAACGCCCTACGATGCTTGATTCTGCTTGCAGATCCTGCCGACTAATGCGATCAAAAACCCGACCGGCCCCACTTGACTGGCTATCCTGACGGCTTTTAACAACTTCGTCACTGACATGCTCAGAAGTCTCTTCAACGACCGGCACTTCAGCATTGGCCGATCCGAGCAATAGACGTCGTAAAATCTCCGAAGCACTTTCGCCGATTTGCTGCGTCTGACTGGCAATGTATTGGTATAAATCGTCATCAATTTCGATAGTTTTCATGCGTAAAGCCTGTTGCAATAAGTTGAGCCTAGTATAAAAAGCCAGGCAATCAGTTACCAGCCTGGTATCATCGACAATTGCAGTTCTGCTACCATATATACCTAAGTCAGCTTAAAGTACAAGCACATCGAGTTAAAACGGACCTTTCATGAAACTTCATTACGAACAACGAGGCTCTGGGCCTTACCTGGTATTGCTGCATGGTTTGTTCGGTAGTCAGGATAATCTGGCCGTGATTGCCAGAGCAGCAGAAGCTGACTTTACCGTCATCAGTATGGATTTACGCAATCATGGCCAATCTCCGCACCATGATAGTATGTCTTACTCGCAAATGGCCGCTGATGTACTGAGCACCTTGCCGGCTGATGCTGATCAGTTTTTCCTGCTAGGCCACTCCATGGGGGGGAAAGTCGCCATGCAGCTGGCTTTGGATAACCCAGAGCGAGTGCAGGCATTGATCGTAGCCGACATCGCTCCGGTGCTTTATGACTCCCGCCATGATGGCATCATCAAAGCCATGCAAAGTGTCGCCATTGAGAGTATCACTCAGCGCAGTGAGGCCGACCAGCAACTAGCGCGCAGCATCGAGGAAAAAGGGGTTCGGCAGTTTTTACTAAAAAATCTGCAAAAAAATGACAATCACTTCAGCTGGCGTTGCAACTTATCCGCCATCGCCGATTGCTACCCGCAGGTATTAGCGGCTCCAGACAGCACCAGCAGTTACGATAAAGCGGTACTTTTTATTAAAGGGGCTAACTCCGATTACATTTTGACCGAGCATCAGCAGCCCATTCGCCAACTGTTTCCTAAGGCGCAAGCTAAAATCATCCATGGCGCCGGGCATTGGTTGCATGCGGAGAAACCAGCGGCTTTTACCAAGCTGGTACTGGATTTTTTGCACGACAAGGTGTGATAAAACAATAAAAACCAGCCAAATTTATGCTATAGTGCGCGCGATTTTTTTCACCAGTGTGTGCATTATGGGTCATGATATTGAACTGTACGAGTCGTTAGCGCTGTGGGTTGGATTAGCAGTGCTGTTTTTCTTTATTGGCATGGCTATTCAAGATGTCCTCAAAAAAGGCCAGGTACCGATGTTCGGCCGGGTTTTTGTATGGATTGTGCTATTTACAGGTTGCGCAGGCTTTATTGCCAAAGGCATTATTCAATTTATTTATGAAACCCAGGGTTTGGGGTAATGGCGAAAAGTAATAGCGACCGTACCACACCAGACCTGTTTGCACTGGAGAAACGCCCTGGCCGGCCACGAACCAACCCGCTACCGCGCCAGGAGCAATTAAAGTTTAACAAACGCAATCAAATCAAACGCGATCGGGAAAAGGGCTTAAAGCGTATAGAGTTTAAACTGTCGGCTGAACTGTACGAGCGTTTATCCAATGCGGCCAGCCAACAGAAAATGACTCGAAGCGCTTATTTAGAGCATGTTTTAACCACCGTTTTAGTTAAGTAAAAGGCTACTTTCATGGCAACTGTAGGTATTTTTTTCGGCAGTGATACCGGCAACACGGAACACATCGCCAAAATGATCCAGAAAGAACTGGGCAAACATCTGGTTGAAGTACGGGATATCGCCAAAAGCAGCAAAGAAGATATTGCTGAATTCGATTTGCTGTTACTGGGGATCCCCACCTGGTATTACGGTGAAGCGCAGTGTGACTGGGATGATTTCTTCCCTG
>JAIUMG010000358.1 GCA_022565655.1 Alkalimonas sp. | reverse complement strand
GGAGAAACACTATGTCACTTTACGTTAATACAAATACGTCCTCATTAAATGCTCAGCGACAGTTATTCAACTCGGGTAATTCGCTGGATGTTGCTTTTAAACGCTTATCTTCAGGCTTTCGCATTAACAGTGCAGCTGATGATGCCGCTGGTTTGCAAATTTCAAATCGTTTAACCAGCCAGGTTAATGGTTTGGACCAAGCGGCCCGAAATGCCAATGATGGTATTTCATTGGCTCAGGTTGCCGAAGGCGCTATGGATGAGATCACCAATTCATTACAGCGGATCCGTGTGTTGGCGATTCAGTCACAGAACGGTATCAACAACTCGGCCGACCGCGCAGCGCTGCAAAAAGAAGTGACTCAGCTAAAGCTGGAAATTAGCCGGATTGCAGAAACCACCCAGTTTGGTAAACAAAACTTACTGCAAGGCACCTATTCGGCTGCTTTTCTGGTAGGAGCCAATGCGGGCCAGAATATTAGTATCAACCTATCCAGAGCTGGAGGTGGTTATGGTACCTCGGGTCTTGGTTTAACGGCACTAAGCGTTTCCAGTGTAGCTGGTGCTTCAGCTGCCTTAGCATCTATTGATAGTGCGATTGCCGTTATTGATGGCACACGGGCTGATTTAGGTGCATTGCAAAATCGCTTTCAGGCAACGATTCGGAACTTGACCAATATTTCTGAAAATGTCTCAGGAGCCCGCAGCCGTATTCGGGATACCGATTTTGCCAAAGAAACGGCTGAGTTGACCCGTACGCAGATCCTGCAGCAGACCAGTACTACGGTGTTAGCGCAGGCTAATCAGCGTCCTCAGGCTGCCTTGAGTCTGCTGCAGTAATAAACTGACTTGATGGGCTGGTCTGCTTTTAAAACGGGAAGCAGGGCAGTCTGAGAACACAACGATCTTGTTGATTGTTCTGGTGCCGGTTCCGAGGCTCAGTGGCCAGGTAATCATTTCTTACTTGGCGACTGAGCTACGAACCTGGTTACTCCTGTCAGAAGGAAAAAGTTTATGGCTCTAATGGTGAATACCAATCAGTCATCACTGACGTCGCAACGAATGCTAACCAATGCGACGTCTGGGTTGAGCACGAGCTTTGAAAGGTTAAGTTCCGGCTACCGGATCAATCGGGCTGCAGATGATGCAGCTGGCTTAGTGATTTCCGGTACATTAACCAATCAAATAAGTGGGTTGAATCAAGCGGTTCGAAATGCGAATGATGCTGTTTCATTAATTCAGGTGTCGGACTCTGCAATTGATGAAATGAACAACAGTATTCAGCGTATGCGAACGCTGGCGATTCAGGCTGAAAATGGCATTAACGATGAAAGTGATCTGGAGGCACTGCAGCAAGAGTTTGCCCAGTCCAAAAGTTTGCTCAATTCAATTGCAGAAAAAACGGAGTTTGGTGGAATTAAGTTGCTGGATGGTACTGCGGGGATGCTTGATTTTATGATTGGTTCTGAAGCGGGACAAAAAATCAGTATCGATATGACAACCAGCTACAGCACGTCAGCGAATGATTTAGCTTTGGACGATATTAGTTTGATTGAAGACGATGCCGAAACGGTATTAGCAGCCCTTGATAATGCATTGTTGAAACTCGACTCGGCCAGAACGGATTATGGCGCAATTCAAAATTCTTTGATAGCGACGATCAAGAACCTGACGAATGTCAGCGAAAATGTTGCAGGTTCACGAAGCCGGATCAAAGATACGGATTATGCCAGAGAAACAACAGAGTTGACCCGAACTCAAATTTTGCAACAGAGCAGTACCAGTGTTTTGTCTCAGGCTAATCAGCGCCCACAGGCTGCATTACTGGTGTTGAACAGCAGTTAGTCCCTCCTGGTTAAGAAGGTGGTATTGATGTGCCTTCATGCAATACCGAATAAGTTAAAGGCCGATAAAAATCCATTCTATGCGGTTGCAGTCGTAGTAGGAGACAAAGTGCCAGCAAGGTGTTAATTACTATATTGGAGTGGCTCACCCTTACCTTGCCCTGCTTAATTCACCACCCTAAATGGGTGGTTTTTTTTATTATTTTAGAAAAAAATAAAAGACGTTCTATTCTATCTTTTTGTTATAAAAGAGGAAAGTTGCTTTTTTTCAAGTATTCTAAAAAAAATTATTTTTTTACTAAAGTTCCTTATTTTCTAGCCGATACCCTAGTTAAGCCAAGTTGCAGCTTGGCTCAATTGACGGAGTGCCGTTCGTTATTGGCGGTGACCGATTGTAAAACAAAGTTGAAGGCTAAAGGTTTTGCAGAACCAGGCTAACAACTAAGGAGTGACTCATGTCGTTATTTGTTAATACCAATACATCATCACTGAATGCGCAGCGTCAGCTGTTTAACTCTGGCAACGCGTTGGATGTTGCATTTAAACGTTTATCGTCCGGCTTTCGTATCAACAGCGCTGCTGATGATGCAGCCGGTTTGCAGATCACTAACCGCTTGACCAGTCAGGTCAATGGTTTGGATCAGGCAGCTCGGAATGCCAATGATGGTATTTCTGTTGCTCAGGTTGCAGAAGGCGCTATGGATGAAATTACCAACTCATTGCAGCGGATCCGTGTACTGGCGATTCAGTCACAAAACGGTATCAATAGCTCATCAGACCGAGCTGCTCTGCAAAAAGAGGTGACGCAGTTAAAAGCGGAAATGAGCCGTATTGCGCAAAACACTCAGTTTGGTACGCAAAACATTCTGAATGGTAAGTATTCAGCCGTTTTCTTGGTTGGTGCAAATGCGGGCCAGACTATCAGTATCAATTTGTCTGGCGTTAATAACAATGGCAAAAGCTTTGGTACTTCAGGTTTAGGTTTATCAAAGTTGAGTGTCTCCTCTGTCGGTGGCGCTTCAGCAGCATTGGCCTCGATTGATAGTGCTATCAGTACCATAGAT
>JAIUMG010000357.1 GCA_022565655.1 Alkalimonas sp. | reverse complement strand
ACATCGACGCGTTGCAAGAAGGCGAATTAGCATTGATCGCCTTTGCTGGCGACTCTTTTGTCGTCTCTCCTTTAACGCCTGATCACAATAATGTCAGCCTTCTTCTACCCTCACTGCGGCCAGATATTATGCCATCACAAGGCTCCAATCTGTATGCCGCACTGAAGTCCGCCGATGAACTGCTGCAGCAAGCTGGCTATCCACGAGGCGATATCGTCGCTCTGGTGGATGGCTTTGAGCGTCATACAGAGCGAGAGCTGACAAATTTAGTCAATAAACTGCCGCACCGCTTATCCATTATCTCCTTTGGCTCCGACGAAGGTGCACCGGTCCAGTTGCCGGATGGCAGCTTGTTGCAAGACAGCAGTGGCACCATCGTATTACCCAGGGTGCCCATCAATCAGCTGCGTCATCTGGCTAGAAGCTCAGGCGGTGTATTTCAGCAGGCGGACTTATCTGATCGCGATATTCAGGCCATCATCAATCAGCCTGAGCTGAGCTCGGGTGCACGACTGGAGCAGCAATTAAAAAGTGCCGGCGATGTCTGGCGCGATAAAGCCATCTACTTGGTTTGGTTGCTGCTGCCACTGGCATTCTGGCTCGGAAAACGAGGGCAACTATTTATTGTTTGCCTGTTATTTTTACCCCAAGAGAGTTTCGCCCGGGAGTTCAACTGGTGGCAAACACCACAACGACAAGCATTAGAAGCCTATCAGCAAGGCGATTACCAGCAGGCGCAACAAAAATTTACCGATTTGCAATGGCAGGCGCAAGCCGCCTATCGTGCCGGAGATTACCAAACCGCAGAGCATGCCTGGCGTACCCTGGCAGAAACAGAGCAGCAAGCTGAGTTCGATTACAACCTTGGTAACGCCCTGGCTCAGCAGGGGCGCTATGATGAAGCCTTATCCGCTTATCAACGCGCTTTAGAGCAGCAGCCTGATTTTGCACAAGCACAACAAAATGCAGAACTAATGGAGCAGCTGCTGGAGCAGCAACAAGAGCAGAGCCAACAAGATGACTCGTCAGAGCAAGGGCAACATCAGGATAGCGACGACTCACAAGAGTCATCCTCTGATCCACAATCATCCCCTGACGAGCAAAGCAGTTCTGGCGACGACAGTTCAGCAGAGAGCGATGCGGCGGCTCAACCCGATAGCCAAAACGATGATGAGTCATCAGAGGAGCATGGCCAGCAACAGGATGGTCAGGATGAACAAAGTGAAGAAGATACAGCCAACGCTGATCAGCAAGAGCCAGACTTAGCCGAACAAGGCCAGCAGCAGATCATTGAGTCCCCCTGGCCTGATGCCAGCCCGGAGGAAGAACAGGAACTGATGAACCTGTTACGTAAGGTACAAAATGACCCAGCATTGCTACTGCGAAACCGTATGCACATTGAACATCAGCGCCGCAGACAACATCAGCTGCCGACAGGAGTACAACAAGAATGGTAAGACTCGGTTGTTTCTTCGCCTTGCTGCTATGCAGCGGGCCATTATTTGCCTTGACTCAATTAACCGCCACGATCGATAAAAACCCGGCCATGGCAGGTGAAGCCATTGTATTGGAGGTCACTGCTGATGCACGGTTAAGTGCTGAAAAGATCAACTTCCGAGTGCTGGAAAACGACTTTCGCATTACGGTGCCATCGGTCAGCCAAAGTACCCGCGTTGTCAATGGTCAGGCTAGCCACAGCACCAGCTGGCGTCTTTCCTTATTCGCCAGGGAGCCCGGCCGTTATACCATTCCTGCTTTTCAGATCGATGGCGTCAGTAGCTCGCCGATTGAGCTGGAGGTATTATCCGCAACCCAAACAGGTGCTAACCAACCTGACCTATTTTTAACAGCCGAATTGTCGCAGGATCTCTGGTACGTGCAGCAAACCGGCTACTACACAGTAACCATCTACTTTCAGGGTGATCTGCAACGTGGCAGTTTGACGGAGCCCAGCATGGAAGGGGCGACCGTTCAGCAAATAGGCAGTGATCAAGAAGGGTCTGAGCTCATCAATGGAACTCGTTATCGCACCATCACCCGACGCTTTGCTTTGTTGCCGCAGCGCAGTGGCGACTTCGTTATTTCAGCGCCAGAATTTACCGGCGAAATACTCGATCGGGATAGCACGCGTTACAATTACTTCGCCCGCACCAAAACCGTATTGCAGCAAGCAGATGATATAGCGGTGACTGTCCGCCCCATGCCAACAGACTTTCCGGGTAGCTGGTTAATCGCTGGCTTGGTTACCTTAAATGAAGAGTGGTCGCAAGAGCCTGCTGAATTTCAAGTCGGTGAGCCAATTACCCGCACCATTACGCTATCTGGGGTTGATTTAGCGGCCCACCAGTTACCAGACATCCAGATACCCTACCCGGATGGCTTGCGCTTATACCCGCAAGCCCCTCAGTCGCAAGGGGCTCAGCGTAATGGTCGCTTGGTTGCTCAAAAGACCTTCAGTAGCGCGATCATCCCATCCGCAGAGGGCGTTATGGAGCTACCTGAAGTGAAAGTCCCATGGTGGAACAGCCAACGCAATCAGTTGGAGCATGCCACCTTGCCTGCCAGGCAAGTTCAGGTCATGCCTGCCAGAGTCAGCCAGCAACCACTGTCAGCCGAATCGTCCGACGGCTACTCCGCTGAACAGCCTATTCGTGCGGGTACACCATCGAAATGGGCCTGGACACATACCAGCACGGCGCTTCTGCTTGGCTGGCTAGCCAGCAGTTTGTTATTCTGGTATTTGTTCCGGCGCAACCGCGCACCACAGAGTCAAAAAGCTGGCATGGTGTATAACCACACCACATTAAAAAAAGCCTGTCAGCACAACCAGGCAGAAGCGGCTCGCGATGCGCTGTTGTATTGGGCTCGCCAGCAGATACAAGCCGATATTCTTTCAATCACGCAACTG
>JAIUMG010000356.1 GCA_022565655.1 Alkalimonas sp. | reverse complement strand
GCTCTAATAACGATAAAAACGCTTTGGAGGACAACATGCAACATCGATTTAGCCAGCTCTGCTTGTCTGGCGCTCTGTTTTTTATCAGCAGCTCTGTGTTTGCCAGTGCACCTGGCACCCCACAAATCAGCTGGATGCCAACCCACTACGAATTACAAAATGGTTCTGTCACTATCCCGATACAGTGGGACATGTGGTGGGGCACCAATGGCAATAAGTGGATTTTGCTGAAAAATGACAGCGCTGTCTACAGTGCAAGTTTAACCCCAGATGGCCAACAAGCACAAAGCGGGCAAGCCAACCTGACCATCAACCAGCCGGGTAGCTATCAACTTGAGGTGCACCTCTGCTTGGTGGAAGCAGCTACCGAGTATTGCCAGCCAAGTGGTATCACAACGATTGATGTTTCGGGCAGTGGCGGCTCTGACCCGGTTGATCCGGAAGACCCAATTGTTCCAGACGATCCCGTCGTTCCCGATCCTATTGACCCTGCAGCCCCCGCGACACCAGTCCTGGCCTGGCTTGATAGCAATCAAACGCTTAACAATGGCAGCGCCAGCTTTACCATCAGCTGGAATATGTGGTGGGGTAATAACGGCAATCTATGGAAACTTAAGCAAGACGATACCGTGATCCATTCTGCCCCTTTGACCACGGATGGCCAACAGGCGCAGAGCGGCAGTCATCAGGTTAGTGTCGGCCAAACCGGCCAGTACCATTATGTGGTTAGCTTATGCCAGCAAACCAGTTCATCTTTGCTATGCACCGACAGCGACAGCACAACCGTCACCGTATCAGCCGGCTCAGGCGGTGGTGGTGATGGCGGCGATGGTGGCAGCGAGCCAGATTTTGACCCCTGGACCGACCTGGATATGACCTACTGGCCGCACCCGCTGAAAGAGCGTAACCGGTCGTACCAAAACACCACCGGCAAAAAAGTAGCAGCTTACTTCGTCGAGTGGGGTATTTATGGCCGCGATTATCATGTCGCCGATATTCCCGCTGAAAACCTGACCCATATCTACTATGGCTTTATTCCGGTCTGTGGCCCGAATGAGTCGCTACGTCAGGCCAACCCCGAAGGTTATGCTGCATTGAACAGTCAATGTCAGGGGAAACCTGACTACAGCGTGGTGGTTCATGATCAGTTTGCTGCACTGGAAAAATCCTACCCTGGTGATCGCTGGGATCAACCCATTCGCGGTATCTTCGCTGAGTTGTATCGCCTGAAACGAGCGCATCCAGAGGTCAAGATCCTGCCATCAGTCGGTGGCTGGACCTTATCCGACCCCCTGTACGACATCGGAGTCGACCCGGCAGCCAGAGCCGTCTTTATCGAGTCGATGATCGACTTTATCAGGACCTATGACTTCTTCGATGGCATTGATATCGACTGGGAGTTCCCCGGCGGAGGTGGTGCCCTGCCCGAACTGGGCAGCCCACAAGATGGGGCCGGTTTTGCCATTTTAATGCGCGAACTGCGCGAAGCACTGGATGAACTGAGCCTGGAAACCGGCCGCGAGTACGAGCTGGCAGCCGCCATGAGTGGTGGAGTTGAGAAGCTCAGCGTCGTGGACTGGGAGGATGCACATCCATACATGGATTTCATCAACCTGATGACGTACGACTACTACGGTGCCTGGAGCGGAACCCTGGGTCACATGACCGGCCTGTACCCATCTGCCAACTCGCCGATTGCTGGCTTCTCAGCTCACGAGGCCGTGCAACACTTGCTTGACCGTAATGTACCGGCAGAAAAAATCGCCCTGGGTGCTGCCATGTATGGCCGCGGCTGGACCAACGTCAGCGGTGTTACTGATGGCAACCCCTTTACCGGTATTGGTAGTGATGGCATCACCGGTGGCTGGGAGCGCGGCATCATGGACTACAAAGCCATTGAAGATGACTTTATGGGTGGCCCGGAAGCCAACGGCATCAACGGCTTTACCGTCGGCTGGGATGATGAAGCCAAAGCCAGCTATGTTTGGAACCCAAGCAGCAACACGCTAATCAGCCTGGATACCAAGCGCTCGGTGCGGGAAAAAGGCAGCTACATTTTGCAGCATCAGCTGGGCGGCATTTTTGCCTGGGAAATCGATGCTGATAATGGCGCCATCCTGAACTCAATGCATCAGGGCCTGGGCCATTCAGAGCAATAACTCAATATAAACAAGCGCCCGCTTTCACTGCGGGCTTTTTAACATCGACCAAAAGAGGAACCATGATGAAACCCATGACACAGGCTAGTCTGAACTCGAAACACCTGCTTGCTATAGCCACCTTGCTGGCAAGCCCAGCACTATTGGCCCACGGTTATGTCGAATACCCCAAGGCCCGTCAGCAAATCTGCAAAGAAGATGGAGGCTATTGGTGGCCTGCCGATGGCTCTGGCGTGCCCAACCTGGCCTGCCGTGCCGCTTTTCAGCAATCGGGGGGTTACATGTTTACTCAGCACCATGAGTTTGCCATCAATATCAGCGATTACAACAACATGGATGCTGTACGGGCAGCTATCCCGGACGGTACGCTATGCGCTGCCAACGATGATCGCAAAGCCGGTATGAACATCGCCTCCAGTCACTGGCAAAGCACCGAAATCGATTTAACACAAACACCGGTGTTGCCAGTACGGTTTCGGGCGACCACGCCCCATAATCCAAGCTTCTGGCAGTTTTACCTGACCAAGCCCGGCATCGACCCGGCTGAGCGTCCATTGCACTGGGACGATTTGGAACTGATTTATGAAGCAGGCAATACGCCGGCGGAGGCAGGCTATTACCTGTTTGATGTGCCATTGCCAGCCGATCGGAGCGGAGCAGCAATCCTCTATACCCGTTGGCAGCGCATTGATGTAGTAGGCGAGGGCTTTTACAATTGCTCAGATTTAATTTTCAGCGGCGATCATGGC
>JAIUMG010000355.1 GCA_022565655.1 Alkalimonas sp. | reverse complement strand
GGCGGGATTGCTGGGGCAAATCGGTAGTAAAGATGCCGATGCCGACTACCTCGGCCCGCGGCAAACCCGCCAGCAAACTACGATGAATGGAGGCATAATCGGCCAGCTGTTGATTGACCGTAAAGCCCAGCTCTTTCATCAGTTGCTGCAGCTGGTAATACAAATCTTGCCATTCACGCACCCGCAGATAATTCAACAGCTCACTTTTGCACAGCTTCCGAAACTGGTTCTGGCTTAACTCATCCTGCTGCTGTTGCAGGTACTGCCACAACTTCAAGTAGCTGACAAAGTCGGAATCCTGATCGGCAAAACGGCTGTGCAATTCATCGGCTTTTTGTTGTTTTTCCAGCGGGCGTTCACGCGGATCTTGAATGGATAAAGCCGCCACGATGACCAGTACTTCCTGCACGGCCTGTTGCTTTGGCGCTTCCAGCAGCATACGAGCCAAACGTGGGTCAATCGGCAAGCGAGCCAGCTGCTGGCCAAGTGCCGTCATTTGCAATTGCCCCTGACGGCGTTTGATTTCAACTGCGCTGAGCTCTTCAAGCAGTTTAATGCCATCGTTCACAAAGCGACTGTCTGGCCGTTGTAAAAACGGGAAAGCATCAATGCTGCCTAAGCGCAGCGACAGCATCTGCAGGATAACCGAGGCTAAATTAGTACGTAGAATTTCCGGATCGGTAAACTCGGGCCGCGCCAGAAAATCTTCTTCGCTGTACAGCCGAATGCAGATACCCGCAGCCACCCGGCCACATCGGCCTTTGCGTTGGTTGGCGCTGGCCTGACTAATGGCTTCAATGGGTAACTGCTGCACTTTCGAGCGATAACTGTAGCGTGAAATCCGTGCCGTACCGGGGTCAATCACATAACGAATGCCCGGTACGGTTAATGACGTCTCTGCCACGTTGGTCGCCAACACAATGCGCCGGCCGGGGTGCGATTGAAACACCCGGTTTTGCTCCGCGGCACTTAACCGTGAGTACAAAGGCAGAATTTCGGTATGCGGCAAGTTGAGCTTTTGCAGGGCATCGGCAGTATCACGAATTTCCCGCTCACCGTTTAAAAACACCAGAATATCGCCCGGCGGCTCACGGTACAGTTCTTCGACGGCGTCAAATAACCCCTGTAACTGGTCGCGATCTTTATCCTCTTGCTCCAGCCCTGGCCGGTAACGTACCTCCACCGGATAGGTACGGCCAGACACCTCAATCACCGGTGCATCATTGAAGTGCTTGGAGAAGCGTTGTGGATCGATGGTGGCTGAGGTGATGATCACCTTGAGATCCGGCCGTTTGGGTAGCAGCTGTTTTAGATAGCCCAGTAAAAAGTCGATATTCAGGCTGCGCTCGTGCGCTTCATCAATAATAATGGTGTCGTACTGGTTTAAAAAACGATCCTGTTGCATTTCAGCCAGTAGCACACCATCGGTCATCAGCTTAACTAAAGTATGCTCGGAGGTATGATCGCCAAAACGAATTTTAAAGCCAACTTCCTTGCCTTGTTCGCAGCTCAGCTCTTCAGCTATACGGTTGCTGACACTTCGGGCCGCCAAACGTCGAGGCTGGGTATGGCCAATCATACCAGCCACCCCACGGCCTAACTCCAAACAAATTTTCGGAATTTGGGTGGTTTTGCCGGAACCAGTTTCACCGGCAATCACCACCAACTGATGGTTGGCAATGGCGGCTTTGATGTCATCTTTTTTACCGACCACCGGCAGTTCAGCCGGGTAATTCAAATCAAGTTTTTTAGCGGCGCGAAGTGCTCGTAGCGCGCAGGATTTCTCTAGTTCAGCCGCGATACTGGCGGTGGCTTTGCTGCGTTTATCATCATTGGTTATTTTTTTTAAACCATGCAAGCGTTTGCGTAAACGAAATTGATCCTTTTGCATGGCATGCGCCAGCCTGGCGTGCAATTGGGTCAGGGATAAAGAATTGGAATCAGACAAAAGAAAACGCCCTCAGCAGTTTGAGGGCGCTATGCTAGCAAGTTCAGTCAGAAGATTACACCACTTTGCGATAATGCGAATTCATTTCTTTATCGATCGCGGCCAGTACATGGGTTCGGGTTATGATGCCAAGCAAATGACCGTCATCATCCACCACCGGGTACAGCTTTGGTTTGGTTTTTAGCATGGTCTGGGCTAAATCAATAATGCCGTCGTAAGGTTTTACCGTCAGCACCTCACGCTGCATAATATCACTCACATGCGCGACCTGTTGATCGTGATAGGCCGATTTCAGCATCAATGCCAGACAATCCTGCTCTGAAACAAAGCCAACCACTTTATTGCGTGCATCGACCACGGGCCCACCGGTCTGGTTGCTGATGGTTAGCCGGTCGGCTGCCAACTCAACAGTCATATCCGCTTGAAAAGTAACCGGATGGGTATTCATGTAATCGCCAATTTTTAATAAATCCATATTTCCCCCAAAGACTACAACACTCACTTTAAGCCTAGCTCATTCTGAACCATTTGCTGCTATTTCAGCGCGATATTTTTACAACTCATACGAACCTATCGCGCTGATAAACTGCCAGTTATTGCTCGCTATCGGCAAAAATAGCAGTGACGGTGTCTTGGGTGTTGCTGCGCTTGGCGCGATACATGCCCTGGGTGTTAAAAGTCCAACTAATGTCCCCCTTGGCATCCACCACAATCACGCCGCCGGTGCCACCGGCAGCAAACATATCACCATGCACCACCTGCTCTGCCGCTTCAGCCGCTGAGATCCCTAAGTATTTCACCCGGGCGCAAATATCGGACGCAACATTATAACGAATAAAATACTCGCCGTGGCCAGTGCCTGAGACCGCACAACTGCTGTTATCCGCGTAGTTACCCGCACCTATCACTGGCACATCACCGACCCGGCCGTAGCGCTTCCCTGTCATGCCACCGGTCGAGGTTGCCG
>JAIUMG010000354.1 GCA_022565655.1 Alkalimonas sp. | reverse complement strand
ATCAACGCAGGGTGTTGCATAGTTTGGAGCTGGCGCTCAGTCGCGATAGAGCTAAAACCAACATTCATGGCTTCTCTGCACTAGGGTTGGTGGAGATGACTCGCAAAAGAACCCGTGAAAGTCTGGAACATATTCTGTGTTCTGATTGTCCAGTATGTCAGGGGCGCGGAAGTTTGAAAACGGTCGAAACGGTTTGCTTTGAAGTGCTACGGGAAATTGTCCGGGTCAACCGGGCCTACGATGCCGATGAGTTCGTGGTCTATGCTTCACCTGAAGTAAAAGATGCATTGACCAATGATGAATTTCACAACCTTGCAGAGGTGCAAGTGTTTATCGGCAAACAAATCAGCGTACAAACGGAGCCGCTGTACAATCAGGAGCAGTTTGATGTGGTGATGATTTAAGTGCAAAAAGTAGGGCGTGTTTGTTTTTATTGTCTGCATAAGCTTTGGTTATTGCTGGCCATTGCTTTGGTGCTGTTAGCGGCGCTGGTTTCTATCCTGCGTTACAGCTTGCCATATGCTGATAATTACAAAGGGCAGATTGAGTCCTTTTTAGCACATCACTATGGCACTGAAGTCACCATCGGGACCTTGAGTGCAGAGTGGCGTGCTCGTGGGCCTGCGCTATTGTTACAAGATCTTGAATTTTCAAGTGAAGCCCAGCAACTAGGTTTCTCTATACAACAAGCCAGTGTGCACATTCATTTCTGGCGCAGCTTACGCAGTTTGCAATTACGTTCCAGTCACGTCGAATTGTCTGGGGTGGATTTCAGATTAGAAGCAGAGCGATTGACGCGCGCACCCACGGCGGATCAGCAGCAAGAGCCATTGCTCAATGCTTTGGAACAACTCTTCTTCCATCAATTACAGCAGTTTTCGATCACCAACAGCCAGTTGCAGTTAAACCAACAGCATGGCCAGCCGCTGTTGTTGGATATCAAGCGCCTGGACTGGCGCAATCAGGGCAACAGGCATCAGGGGCAAGGGCAACTTTCTGTGCAAGGGGTGACCGGTAACAGCTTATCCTTTGTGCTTGATTTGTATGGCAATCAACTTAAAACCACCTTTGGCCAGCTGTATTTGCAAAGCGAGGCGCTGGATGTGCAACCCTGGCTCAGTCAATTTCTGCCTGAGCTGGCTGAGCTGGAGCGAGCCTCGGTTAATTTACAGGCCTGGGGGCGTGTTGAGCAAGGCGCACTACAGCGGATCCAGCTTGATTTAGCTAATAATACGCTAGCCTGGCAACAGGATAACACCACCAAGTGGTTGCAACTGCAAGATGGGCAGCTGCTATGGTATCCCACCGCTGAAGGTTGGTCTTTATACTCATCGGATTTAATGCTCGAAAATGGCGACAGCAGCTATCCGGCAATGAACCTCCAGTTGCATCGTCAGCAAAGCAGAACCAGCGGGGCCATTAGCCAGCTTGAACTGGGCTCACTACATGAGATCATGGCATTACTTGCTGAACAGCGGCCACAGCTGCAGGCCCTGACGCAGGCTGAACTGACGGGGGTGCTGCCCAAGCTTAGCTGGTCCGTGGATAGCTCGGGCTGGCAGCTGCATACCGAGATCCAGCAACTTGGCAGCAGCCCTTTTGACGACTGGCCCGGTGTACAGGGCCTCAATGGTAGCCTGATGGCAGCAGATGGCTTTGCTGAGCTGACCTTGAATGGCCATGATAACGCACTAAGCTGGGCGGGAGCGTTCAGCAATGATACACAGTACCAACAGATGCAGGCCAGCATTCAGTTAGTCAAGCAACAAGACATCTGGCAGCTGGGGATCCCTCAACTCAGTCTTCATGGGGATGAGATTCAGGCTGAAGCTGAAATGTTGCTGCGCTTGACGGCCGAGCCCGAGTTATTTTTGTTAGCCACTGCAGATGGTGTTGCGGTGCCGAATGCGATGCATTTTTATCCCCGACACTACATGCCAGCAACGGTGATTGATTATTTAAGTGATTCTTTGCTGGCTGGCCAGGTTAAGCAAGCAGCGACGCTGTGGCATGGTCCGTTGACTGATTTCCCATATCGGCACAAGGAAGGAGTATTCCAGTCGCAGGGGCGGGTAACCGATGGGCGGATGGCCTTTGCGCCGGACTGGCCACAGTTAAGTAATATTGTCGCGGATCTTTGGTTTGAAAACAGCCAAATGCGTATTTCCAGCAGCCAGGCTCAACTACTGGATTTGGCCATTACTGATGAAGTCGTGGTACGTATTGATGATTTATTCGCGGCCGATCATTTGCTGATTGATATCGACACGGAAGCGGATGCAGCGGATGTGACAGCCTTGATGCTTCAGTCTCCATTGGCAGGTTCTGTTGGAAATGCGTTGGAGTATACCGGTCTGATTGGCCCGGTATCTGGTCAGGTGAACTTGCAGGTTGGTTTGAGATCGGCTGAGGTGCAGGCCAGTGGTAAGGCGCAATTTGAAGGCGCTCGCGCTAACATCAGGGCGCCTGATATGTTGCTGGAACATATCAAAGGAGAGTTACGCTTTGCCAATGACCAGATTGAGGCGACCCAGTTGGAAGCTGAGTGGCGAGGTTTGCCATTTACGCTGGAGTTAGCTGGCAAGCAGGCCGACTCAGAGTATCAGGTCGACTTGCAGTTAGCTGGTCAGCCAAGCATGCCTGCCGTGTTGCAACAGCTGCCATTTTCCATCAAGGACCTTGCTGCAGGCGAGACAGATTGGCAATTAGCGCTGGCCATTCAGTTACCAGGCGATGGGTTTCGGTATCAAGCACAGTTGCAGGCAGATCTGACGGCCGCGACGCTTCGTTTGCCAGCTCCTTATACCAAGTCGGCAGGGCAGGCTTCTGCGCTTGAGGTTTGGGTCGACGGCAACACGGAACGCAGCATTATTCGTGCGGCTTACTCAGAGCCGCTCTATTTTCAGGCCCGGCTGG
>JAIUMG010000353.1 GCA_022565655.1 Alkalimonas sp. | reverse complement strand
AGGTCTTGCAACAGCTGACTTACGACCCTTGGGGCCGGCAGTTTGCCGTGCACAGTCACAGCGGGTTGGGGAGTTACAGCGATAGCCACTGGGCACCTCGCTTTTGCTATCCTTGCAACTGTAGTGGTCAATTAAATTGGCCACAGTTTTATAGTTAAGCCAGTATTTTTTCTCTGACTCGAGGGTGTTCAGAACTCTGTATCAAGCCATCTTTGCTTCCTTGCCTTGTTTACTCCGATAGCCCCACAAAATCATCAATCCGCCCGATGCAAACATAATCAGGCTGTAAATAGCTGACGGGATCGCCATGGTGCTGTTATTCAGCAGCAGCGGTGAGGTGGCGATGGCAATGCCTAAAGTGCCGTTTTGAATGCCGACCTCTATGGTTAAAGAGCGGATCTGGGCACCACGGCAGCCTGCTAATTTCCCGCCTAGATAGCCAACCAGCATGCTACCGGCATTGAGCAGGACTGCACCGAGTCCAATCACCATAAAGTAGCCAAACAGGCGATCTTTTTCTGTAACCAGTGCGCCTGCAATCACCACCACCAGAAAAATACTGGAGAGTAGTTTTACCGGCCGGACACAGACTTTTGAAACCTGCGGGAAGCAGGCTTTGAGCCACATGCCAAGACTGACTGGCAGCACAATGATGATCAGTAGCTGCACGATGGTGCGAAGCACCGGCAGGGCGACATACTGGCCTTCGCCAAGAAATAAGTGTGACGACAGATTGACCAGCAACGGCAAGGTCAAAATGACGATCAAACTGCTGAGCGCGGTTAAACTGATGGACAGCGCCATATCCGCATGCGCCAGATGAGCAATCAGGTTGGAGGTAGGGCCGCCGGGGCAAGCGGCAATTAACACCAGGCCAACGGCGAGTTCAGGCGGCAGTTGTAAGCCCCAGGCCAGTAAAAATGCCAACACAGGAATAGCGATAATTTGCAGGGAAAGACCGGTAAGGACTGGCTTAGGGGTGAGCCACAATTGTTGAAAGTTAGCTGGCCTGAGCGATAAGCCCATGCCTAACATAATGACAGCCAAGGCAAACGGCAGAAACATTTGCGTGAAAATATTTGCTTCCATAGATTTTTTTAGTTTTTATTTATTAGTGCTTTAACTCTACCTTAGTTCATGCGCGATGGCTATGGTTATCGTTCACAATTCTTTACAAAAAGACTGGTCTAGAGGCCGCCCAATAACGTATCATGCTGCAATGAAATTAGATTGAGGTAACCGTACCGTTATGCGCCTTGAAATTCAATGTCAGGATCGTTTGGGGATAGCACAGGAAGTGTTGAATATTCTTGTGAGTTATCAGCTGGATTTACGCGGTATAGAAGTCGACTCTGCCATTGGCCGGATGTATGTTTCGTTTCCTACTATTCATTTCGAACAGTTTCAGGAGCTGATGGCGAAAATGCGCCGTATACCTGGAGTCGATGATGTGAAAACCACATCTTTTATGCCATCTGAACGCCACCAAAATGAGTTAATCACGTTATTAAAAACCCTGCCGGATGGCATTATCGCAATAGACACCAAGGCTCAGGTCAGCATTATAAATGATGCCGCACTTGAAGCATTGTCAGTCAGCCGTGATGAAATTGAAGGTGAATCTTTTATCGGTATGGTGAAGGGCTTTAACTTTTTACGCTGGCTGGAAAGCGATGATGTGCTGGCGCAAACCCGCCGCTTTGAGATCCATGGTAAGCGCTTTGTGGCAGATATACTGCCCGTGATGGTGCCAGACGATAGTGGCCATGAATTATTGGCTGGCGCGGTGATTAACCTGAAATCTGAGAGTCGGCTTGGCCAACACATGGTTGCTTTTAATAAAGGCGATCAGCAAAGTTTTCAGACGCTGCATGCCAACAGCCCACAAATGCGTAAGGTGATCCGCGAAGCGAAAAAAATGGCACTGCTCGATGCTCCGGTGCTGATCATCGGCGAAACCGGTACCGGCAAAGAGCTGTTAGCCAGAGCTTGCCACGGAGCGGGCAGTCGGGCCGATCAACCTTTTTTGGCGGTGAATTGTGCCTCGATGCCTGATAATGTCGCTGAGTCTGAGTTGTTTGGCTATGGCCCCAATGCGTTTCCTGGTTCAAACGAAGGCAAGAAAGGTATTTTTGAGCAGGCCAACGGCGGCACGGTGTTTCTGGATGAAGTTGGCGAGATGTCGCGCGAGCTGCAAAGCAAGCTGCTACGGTTTTTGCAAGATGGCTCATTTCGCCGGGTGGCTGATGAACACGAAGTGAAAGTGGATGTGCGGGTGATTTGTACCACGCAAAATGACCTTCCTGCCATGGTGCAGGACGGCAAATTTCGCGAAGACTTATACTATCGGCTGAATGTATTTGCTCTGAATTTGCCCGCGCTACGTGAGCGTAAGCAGGACATCGTGCCACTGGCTGAGCATTTTGTTGCGCGTTTCGCTGCCAGGCTGGGACGAAAGGCACCTAAGCTGTCTGATAGCTGCATTCAGTTTTTACAAAGTTACCCTTGGCCGGGCAATGTACGTCAGCTGGAAAATGCCTTGTATCGTGCCGTGACGCTTTTGGAAGGAGCCCAGCTGGATAAAGAGCACCTGCAACTGCCAAGTTTCACCAGTGACTTTGGTTACCTGGAGCAAGAGTTTGATGGCACCCTGGATGAAGCGGTAAAGCGCTTTGAATCCAGTTTATTACGTAAGTTGTATCCGGCCTATCCCAGCTCAAGACAACTGGCGAAAAAGCTCGGTTTAAGCCATACCGCCATTGCCAACAAGCTGCGGGATTATGGCATTAATCGCAAGACTGTAAAAATTTAGATACACTTTGTTTTTCAAACTGTACTTCTAGCCAGTAGTTATCACCAACTGCTGGCTACTCTTCTGTTCTACCAGCCATCTTTTTGCTTTTGTATTGATTTTTTT
>JAIUMG010000352.1 GCA_022565655.1 Alkalimonas sp. | reverse complement strand
GGTTGCTGCCGTTGCAACCAGGCATCATCCTGCCATTGATACTGCTGATGATCGTAAACCTGCGAAGCATGCGACGGGTATTGATCGGCAAAAAAGCCGAGCGGATCGGCCTTGTGCGGTAAGGTATGGCCGCTTGCATCTTTAATTTCGTACTTATAGCGCACGCCGGCTGCAATTTCAGGCACCACCAGCACCCAATGGCCACAATCGGTGCGCTGCATCGGGTGGCAACGGCCATCCCAGCCATTCATATCGCCTATCAGGCTGACGCTGCTGGCATTTGGCGCGTAAACGGCGAAACGAGTGGCAGCCACTTGCTTGCCGGCAAAGCTCAGGTCAATCAGTTGTGCGCCTAATTGCCGATACAAATTATGAGGCTGGCTATGGACGAAATGCACCGCGTAGAAGGCTTCTTCCTGGAACTGGTATGGGTCGATAAGCTTGAACTGATGCTGGCCCTGAGTCACTTGTAGCCAATACGGCGAGGCCTTACGCTTACGAGGCAATGCCAGCTCGAACACGCCCGGCTGATCTTTGCTAGCCTCACACTCCCCCAATGACTTACCGGTTTTTGCATCCAGCACATGCACGGCACTGGCTTCCGGCAGATAACAGCGCAGTAGCAAGCCTTTGCTTTTTCCTTGCTGCCAATTCGGCTGCCAACCCAGCAGTGAGAACGGTGCGGAACAACGAGTTTCAAGCAAATCAACAACTGACGTCATGCATTATATCCTGTTTTTAGTCGGTCTAATTAGGGCCTATTCGTGAGTCATATCTTTTACAACGAATACAGTTCATCTCGGCGGCAATGGCTTAGCTGTTGCAACAACTGCTGAATATCTGCCGAGCTGGTTAATTGCTCCAGGTTATGGCTGAGCTTACGTCGCCAATTCGGGTATTCGTCGCTGGTGCCGGGCACATTGACCGGTTGTGTCATCTCGAGCCAGTCTTCCAGTTGCAAGCAAAGGAGCTGACTTTGCCCGCGAGCCAGATGCAATTGCAACGCTTTTCCAAGCACCGGCTCCATGCCAACCTGCTCTACCTGGCGAGGGTAATCTTCTGGCAGCATGGCATGACCATGCAAAGAGTCAAGGATCCGCTGTTTATTGCGGTGTCGCTCAGCAAACAAATGCTGCAGCTGTGCATCGTCTTTATAGAGCCCCAGTTGCTGGCCCAGCTTTAAATCATCGCAATGCCAGAAGCCAATCAGTGTCGGTAAGTCATGAGTGCAAAGCGTCGCCATGGCTTGTTGCGGATAATGTGCCGGCGAAATAAAGCCGCCATCCTGGGCTTGTTCAAAAAAGAATACCCGGTAAGAATAAACACCATAGTCATGCAACAAATCACGAATGCCATCGGGTACGGTGCCAAGATCTTCCCCAATCACTACGGTTTCATGACGCTGGCTTTCCAAAGCTAAGATGCCCAGCAGATCCATAAGTGGATAATACTGATAAGCCCCGCCCCTGGCATCGTCTGCTGTTTTCGGCACCCACCAGAGCCGCAGTAACGCCATCACATGATCAATACGTAAGGCACCGGCGTGCTGCATATTGCTGCGAAATAGTTCGATCATCGGCCGATAGCCTTGCTGAAACAGCCGCATAGGCGACATAGGGGGCAAGCCCCAGTTCTGACCTTGCGGGCCTAATGGATCCGGTGGTGCCCCAACACTGACATCGCGGCAATACAGAGCGTCATTGGCCCAGATTTCGGTGGAGGCTTCACTGACGCCTACCGCCAGATCGCGATAAATCCCCAGTAGCATGCCCGCGTCTTTCGCCTGTTGCTGTGCGGCTGCCAGTTGTTGATCGGCACAAAACTGCAAATAGCAGTAAAAATCAATGTCCTCATCATGCTGTTTGGCAAAGGCCTTCACCTTAGCGGATGTTGGCTGGCGGTAAGCTTCCGGCCAGTTCGGCCAACCCCAGTTGGCTTGATCTTGTTGGTACAGCCAGGCATGCAATGCATCGTAGAGCGCCAACTGTTTCAGGCTGTCACCACCGGATTGTTTAAACTCGGTAAAGGCTTGCTGACTCGCCCCATCTGCATGCTCAACAAACCACTGATACAGCGAACGCATCACCGGCAGTTTTAATTGCATAACACCGGAGTAATCAACCCAATCTTTATCTCGCTGCTGCTGCAGTTGTTGCTGAAACTCCGCTGCGCTCACCTGCTGCTGGCAAGCACTACTCAACTCAAAGCCTGGCATCGCAGTGACATCAAGGTAGATGCTATTTAACCAGCGACGGGACGATGGGCTATAGGGGCTGGCATGCTCAGGCATGGCAGGATACAAGGCATGAATAGGGTTTAAACCGACATAGTCGGCGCCCTGCGCGGCCAGATACACGATTAACTGCTTCAAATCGGTAAAATCACCAATGCCCCAGTTACGTTCTGAGCGCAGGCCATACAGTTGCAGCGAAACGCCCCACTGTTTTTGCTGTTGAAAAGCAGCAGGCTGAAAACAATGATGAGGCGTAATAATGAGTGACTGTTCAGCTTTTTGCCCACTCGGCCCGGTCACACGCAAACGATGGTAGCCTAGCGGCAGATCAAGGTGTTGCAGTGGGTGTTGATACAAATGGTATTCACCCAACTCATCCTGATGCACTTGCAATAACTCGCCATCCACTGGTGTCAGGCTAAACCGCTTTTGCTTGCCTGACTCCATCACCAAACTGAACCGTAATGGCTCATTTGCCAACTGCAGAGGCACCCTCAGCTCCAGGTGCAAGGGCTGATCATCACGCTGCACCGACACCGGCAGAATAAGTTGCTGCCAAAAGTTTTGTTGTTGCAATGCCAGACTATCGGCAAACTCATCTTCATTTTCAGTGTCAAAACCCTGAGCAGCCAGCAAAGCCAGCAAGCTCTGTTCATCTACATTACGATGCTGACCATAGGCGTCTGTGTAGCTTGATTCGATACCAGCCATCGCCAG
>JAIUMG010000351.1 GCA_022565655.1 Alkalimonas sp. | reverse complement strand
CTCCCATAGCTATGGCAACCGATAACGCCGGAATGCTTGGGTTGCCCCAAAAAGCTAACCAAGAGGGGGTCAGTAAAATAACGATTGAAGTCAACATGGCGCTGCATAATGCAGCCAATGCACCAGAGCTATTAAAACGCGGCCAAAATCGGCCCAGCAGTGCTGTAGCACAGAGCCCGGACATAACCGTCGCAATCAGGCTGGTGATATAATGAATTAAATCGTCTGATAACAATGCCATGCTTAAAGCCAGCGCGGCTATGGCAATAAGCGCACAGCGTGAAAGTAAAATAATTCTGGCTTGGCTTAAACCCGTTGGATGTATCTGTTGCACTAAATCGCGAATAAATACGGTAACTGCAGCCATCGCGTCAGAACTTGCCGACGTCAGAGTGGCAGATACGCCGGCAATCAAGACCACCAATGCCAGCAACGCAGGTAAGGCAGCCACCGCCATCGTGGCAAAAGCAAATTGATGGTTGGCCAGCTCAGGCTCTGAAATCCGCGCGGCAATACCAATTACGGCGGGTAAAGCCGCAAATGCGAGATACAAGATACCAGCGATGCAGAACGAGCGACGAACTGTCGAGACACTTCGTCCAGAGTATATTCTCTGTCGAAATGACGGCGTCGCCATCACCCCTATCGCGATCACCGCCGCCAGAGAAAGTGCCGGGATCACCCCAATATGCGTTAATGCCTGCCACCCCTGGTGTTCCTGTGGCACCTGTTGCATCAGCATGTCAGCCCCACCAGACTGCTGTACAATCACCAATGCCATCAATACAAAGCCGGTAAACAAGATAATGGCCATTAATGAGTCTGTCCAGACAACCGCTGTGTAGCCACCAATAACGATATAGGTGGTAAAGGCAACGGCAATCAGAATTTTAGCTGAATCTAAATCCATGCCCGTTGCCCAGCTAAGATACAAAGCCCCACCAATCAGGTGCGCTCCTAACCATCCCAAAGAGGCAATGAAAATAAGGATCGCGCTGCTAAAGCGGATCAGAGAGTTGGCGCCAACGTAAAATGATAGCTCCTCACTCATCGTCATAAAGCCATAACGACGAACAGGAGCAAATAACCAGGCGGTCAGCAAGATCCCAAGTGCCCCCCCTACGCCGTACAACATCCCAGCCCAGCTGTTGGTGTAAGCATAACCGACCGCTCCCATGCTGGTACCGGTACCAATCATGGTTGCCAGGGTCGTGCCTAAGGTCAAACGCGTAGAGACAGTGCGACCGGCCAACAAAAAGTCATCACCGCTTTTCTGCCGCTTTGCCAGCCAGCTACTTAATGCAACCAATGCGATGACATAAACGCCAAAAGCACCGAAGAACAGGGTTGTGCTCATTGTAATACCCTTACTATTATCACCGACAACTGCAATAATGACACCGCTGTCATTCGTGCTCGATTCGGCTGGCGTTATAGCAGGTTAAATCGACTTCAACTTTGCAATCCACCACCAAATCTGCGACTGCACAAATCCTCGCTGGCGGGGCTGAAGCAAAAAACTCTGCAAACACCCGGTTAAATGAGGCAAAATAGCGGGCATCCGTCAGATACACTTTGACGTGCACGATATCTTCCAGGCTAAATTCAGCTTCCTGCATAATATCGATGCAGTTCTGCAAGGCTAGCCTTGATTGCTCAATGATGCCCCCTTCAACAACTTCTCCGTCTCGCATCGGCGTTTGGCCTGAAACATACAACCAACCGCCCGCCGCCACCGCTTTGGCAAAAGGTAACTTCTGCCCACCGGTTCCAGTGTTACCCACTACCCCATATCGTTGAATGGCCATAAAAATCCTCTTTCAGTCTCCTAATGGTTGTCGCTCATCGCCACCCCGGTGGCTATCGAGCGACAATTTAACGCGCCGTAACTTGTCACGGGAACGCCGTTTGTTCATTTTTGCAACCTCAGTCGCCAGTACATCAATAATCGCCAGCATGGCGTAGCGTGAGGCGGATGGTTTAAAGATATAATCGGTTTCTGGCGCCTGAATGGGGAGTATTAAATCAGCGTGCTGTGCCAATGGTGAATCAGGCTTGGTGATGGCAATCACTCTGGCGTCATACTGCCTTGCAATGGCAGCCGCATCGATAATTTCAGGCGTATGGCCAGTTAATGAAATGACAACGACAACATCATTGGGCTCGACGGAAGCTGCCACCATGCGACACAATAAGCCATCTTGGTAACTACTGACCGGTAGCCCAAAACGAAACAGCCGGTTTTGCAGCTCCAATGAACCAATAGAAGAGCCGCCGCCCATGCCAAGACAAAGCGTCATGCGTGACTGGGTCAACCAGGTTACTGCCTGCAGCACATCGGCTTCTTTTAATAACTTGCGGCTACTATCAAGGGTATTTTTAATCGCTTCGTATACACCATGTATGCCATCCAAATCAGGGGTTTCTTCGATAAATCGCTGACCCACAGCTAAAGATTGTGCTAACTTCACTTTTAACTGACGCACATCCCTGCACTCTACACTGCGAGCAAAACGAGTCACTGTGGCCTGGCTCACACCGGCATTCTTCGCTAATTGTGCAATGTTCGACTCGGTAGCAGCTTTGACATTATTTAAAATCAATTGCGCCACCCGCTGCTCCGATTCACTCATTTCAATAAAGCGTTCAGAAATGCGTGATAAAATATCAATTTCGTAAGTCATAAGCTAATCTCTGCATGTGAATAGCACATAAAACCTAATAAATACTGGAAACTATACCCGATACTTTGTACCATGATGAGACAAAAGTAAACAGCAAATTCTCATTTTGCTACCAAGCAGTATGTCGCCATACTGATTAGAATGCAGGTATTTTCAATGGCAATGAAACACAAAGCGGCTTCGGTTGAGCATCCTCCTTTTGGTCGCAGTATCTTTGACGATGTTATCGCCCTCCCTGCGGCGCTGATTGCTTAATCAGCGCCGCAG
>JAIUMG010000350.1 GCA_022565655.1 Alkalimonas sp. | reverse complement strand
AACCAGGCTACATCCGACTGTTCTGCGGAAATCCAGTGCACCAGTTTCATCAAAACCTCACTATGTGCTGATAACCAGAGACAAGAGCAGTCAGTTGCTTTTCTGCAATGATATCTGCCGTATAGGCCAGTTGCTGAGCCTCCAGCCGATAGTGCTGCAAAGCCTGATCAGTGACCATAGGCGGGGGCACCTCATACAGCTCAAACAAGCCAATGGCTTTGCTCATATCTTTTAGTTGAAGCTGCGTCGCGACATCCTGGTGCGGTAGCAGCAACATCACGGCCGGCCCAGTGAGTAACAATTGCACCTGGTGGTCAACCGCGGCCAGCGCCAGGGTGTAATCCAGCGCTTCTCTGGCCTGCTGATTATTAAAAGGGGAGCTGTCTAGCCAGACGAGGATCGATGCCGCCATTAAAATTGCACCAGTTTATGGTCAGCCAGCCGCATGGCATGCTCCGCCAGGCCAGCTAACTGATAACCGGGACGTAGCTGCTCAGCTTCTAAGGATACCCCGCGCTTTTCAGCGGCGGTGCTGCAAAACAGCAGTGGGATCTGATGCTGCAGACAAAACTGAGCCAGCAAACGCGAGGCATCTGGCTCATCGGCCGGCAAGTCGATGGCATGGCTGGCAGCCAACACGGCATCCTGATACAGGAATACATGGTCGGTGCGATGGCCAAGCGCCTGGCTGGCTGATAAAAAGCGCAGCGCACTTTGAAAGGCCTGACCATTAAAGGGGGATTGGGTCAGTAAAATCACAAATGAAGTCACTGCTGGATCCTGTTATTTATCGCAACGATTGTTGTGTTGCTCAAACTATGTTTTAAAAGCAAAACCCCATGGCTGTTTTCACTGTGATCTACAGTAGAGTCAGCACATGGGGCAGGGTTATAGTGTTATAAAATCTGTTGGGTCAACCACGGCATTCGCCGTGGTCAGTCAGATGATTAATCATCACCGCCAAAGATACCCAGCAGGCTAAGTAAATGAACAAAGATATTAAAGATGTTCAGATACAATGACACGGTCGCCCGGATATAATTAGTTTCGCCACCATGAATGATGCGGCTGGTATCAAACAGGATCAAGCCAGACATAATCAGGATCACGGCTGAACTGATGGCCAGTTGCAGGGCAGGCATTTGCAGGAAGATATTCGCCAGCACCGCCAGCAAGACCACAATCAAACCGACAAACAGGAAGCCGCCCATAAAAGAAAAGTCTTTGCGGGTGGTCAGCGCATAAGCGGACAATGAGAAGAAGATCACGGCGGTTCCCGCCAGTGCCTGCATAATAAGGCCAGGCCCATTGGCCAAACCAACGTAGTAATTCAGCATCGGGCCTAGTGAGGCGCCAAAAGCACCGGCGAAAGCAAAGACCCAGAAGATACCACTGGCTTTATCGGCTTGCTTATTCACAACAAACAGCATCACAAAGCCGGCAATCATGCAGATCAGTGACGCCATAGGTGACAGATTCATTGCCATTGCAAAAGCAGCTGCAACGGCACTGAATGCCAGAGTCATGCCTAGCAGGAAGTAGGTGTTACGTAGCACCTTGTTGATTTCAACACCACGGCTGGCGGTGCTGATGGTCTGTGTTTCTCTGTACGACATACAGGTCTCCTTGCACTCTTAAGTACTTTAAAAAGCAATGGTAAATGCTAAATCTTTGATCATCATCATACCGATTTAGTTCCCGAAGCTCTAGTGTTATCGGCTCGATTTTGCACTCATTGCATGATAATACGCTAAATTGATGAAATTTTGACTGGCTGAGACAAAAATGGCAAAAAGGACTTTTCTTTCGCTAGTAAACTGATTAGTATACGCCTCGCTGGAGGGATGGCAGAGCGGTTGAATGCACCGGTCTTGAAAACCGGCGTGGGTTAATAGCCCACCGAGAGTTCGAATCTCTCTCCCTCCGCCATTTCAATGGGCCCAAACTGTAAGTACCCTTCATTAATCGTCTTGTATTTTTTAATTCCATCTTACTCAGCAATCTGGCACACTAAGCCACCGAAATTTTAGTGTTGAATTTCGCGTGTTTGTGTCGAGTTAATTGCTGTCCTCGGCTATGCTGTAAAATAAGAAACAAATAATAAACCAGTGAAACGGAGAAGCAGCTTGATTAACGTACTTATTGTCGATGATCACGAGCTTGTTCGAACTGGCATCAGTCGCATTCTTAAGGATGAGCGTGGTATCAAGGTGATAGGCGAAGCTGGTACCGGCGAAGAAGCTCTGCAATTTTGTCGTCAGAATGCACCTGATGTGGTGCTAATGGATATGAACATGCCAGGCATGGGTGGCATGACAGCCACCAAACGGGTGATGCACTTTTGCCCGGATATTAAAGTGCTGGCCTTATCGGTTACTTGCGAAGAGCCTGTACCAACCAAGGTAATGCAGTTGGGGGCGGCCGGTTTTATTTCGAAAAATGCGGCTCCTTCTGAGATGGTCTCTGCGATTCGCAAAGTCTATTCCGGGGTGCGGCATATTTCCGATGAAGTGGCCCAGAAAATGGCGTTGAGCAAACTGAATCATCAGGGCGATAACCCTTTTGATGAGTTATCGGATCGTGAGCTACAAATTATGCTAATGATCACCCGGGGTGAGAAGGTCAATGATATCGCCACCCAGCTAAACGTCAGTGCTAAAACGGTGAACTCTTACCGTTATCGTATGTTTGAAAAACTATCGATCCAGGGTGATGTTGAGTTGACGCATCTGGCATTACGTCATGGCATGATTGATATCGCCAAAGCCTGAGTCTGTGCCCATTGAGTTGTCCGAGTTAACGTCTATGTTTGATGCCAAAGGTTTTATGCAAACGGTACCACAGCAACCAGGTGTGTACCGGATGCTGAATGCTAAAGGTGTAGTGATCTATGTTGGTAAAGCGAAAAACCTGAAAAACCGGCTCAGCAGTTATTTTCGTGCTCAGGTCGACAGCATTAAAACCAAGGCGTTGGTTAGTCAAATTGCTCAGGTC
>JAIUMG010000349.1 GCA_022565655.1 Alkalimonas sp. | reverse complement strand
GTGACCAACGCTCAACACATCGTACTCACTTTCTTCGCGAAATGGAAAAGGATGCAGGCCATCTTTTTGCCGAATGCTGGCCATTCGCTCTCTTCGGCCAGTGATAATTTTATGCGGGTAAGCCTGATGTCCAACATCCCAAATCAATCGATCAAAAGGGGTGTTGTACACATAATGCAATGCCACAGTCAGTTCGACAGTGCCTAAACCTGAGGCAAAGTGACCACTGCTTTGACTGACACTGTTTAGCAGAAAGTCACGCAGCTCATGGCACAACCTGGGCAGTTGATCCTGTGGGATTTGCCGCAGTTCCTCAGGTAAATCTGCCTGCGCCAGTAAGGGATAATCTTTGATATCAACAGTCATCGTTGAGCCTTTATTCTAATTTTTTCGGGCAATAAGAAATTGCGCCAAGGCTTGCAAATCATCACAGGGGTAAGGGAGTTGCTCCAGTGCCTGGATGGCGTCCTGATAGAGTTGCTGCGCTTTTTGCCGAGCATGCTCTAATCCTAATAAGGATGGGTACGTTGCTTTATTGGCATTATGATCTGAACCTTGAGGCTTGCCTAATGTTTCCGTATCACTCTCTATATCCAAAATGTCATCCTGCACCTGAAACGCCAGCCCCAATGAGGCAGAAAACTGCTGCAAAAGTTCCAGGTGAGCGGTGTTGTTGACCGGGCTGGCAAAATAAGCCAGCTCAACGGCGCACTGAATCAAAGCACCAGTTTTTAAGCGATGCATTTGTTCTAACGTGTCTGAGGTAAAACTGCGATTGGTATGAGCTAAATCCAAAGCCTGGCCGGCACACATGCCCAGGGCACCGCTGTGTCGTGATAAAGACTGCACCATCTCGATAACACGGCTGGCAGTGACCTGCTGGTAGTTGTGCCGGGTAAGAAGCTCATAGGCCAAACTTTGAATGGCATCACCCGCTAAAATCGCCGTCGATTCACTAAAGGCAATATGGCAGGTTGGTTTGCCCCGGCGTAATGCATCATCATCCATGGCGGGTAAGTCATCATGGATAAGTGAGTAACAATGCATGGCCTCAAGAGCCGCCGCAGCAGCGTCCAGATCATCAAATTGAGCCCCTAACATCGCACCACAGCGATACACCAGCGAAGGGCGTATCCGTTTGCCACCGAGTAATATACTGTAACGCATGGCTTGCTGTAATTCAGCCGCCGGTGAGGGATACTGTTGCAAGAAATGACTTAAAAAGGTTTCTACTCTGGACTGATCACTGTGCAGAAAACTGGGGTTCACTTGGTATCACCTGTGGCTGAAGAAAAATCGTCTAGTTGTTCATTGCCTTGTTGCTGCAGCAAAATTTGTACTTTCTGCTCCGCCTGTTGCAACTGCTGCTGGCTTTGACGTGCCAGCTGAATACCACGCTCAAACTGTTTCAGCGAATCATCCAAAGACAGATCACCTTGCTCTAACTGGCTGACAATCTGCTCCAGTTCAGTCAGTTGCTGTTCAAACTGACTTAGATCTGCTTTCTTTTTTGTCATGGTAACCTCATGGATAAACGGTGCAAGCGGCCTATTATGGCGAATTAGCTGCGTTATTTGAACTGGTTTTGCAGTAAAAGTGAATTTAAGCTTTGTTTTACTTTGTCGATAAACAGCTATCGGCTAAGATAAAAGCAATTATGCTCAATCATTTGTCCATAGTGGGGAGTCAGGTGTGGATTTAGCAACGCTCATAGGTCTGGTTGGCGCCATTGGCTTTATAGTCATGGCGATGATTATTGGTAGTTCCGGCGACCCCGGTATGTTTTTCGAGGTTGTATCGTTACTTATTGTGGTGGGTGGCTCTCTCTTCGTGGTGATCGCGAAGTTCCCTTTAGGTCAGTTCTTTGGCGCCGGCAAAGTCGTGGTTAAAGCCTTTATGTTCAAAATTGAAGAGGCAGAAGCATTGATTGAACAAGCGGTGCAGTTGGCTGACTCCGCTCGAAAAGGTGGATTTTTAGCACTGGAAGAAGCTGAAATCTCCAACACTTTTATGCAAAAAGGCATCAATATGCTGGTGGATGGTCATGATGGCGATGTAGTGCGAGCTACCTTAATGAAGGATATTAGCCTGACCGAGAAACGCCATCTGCAAGGCGCTAACATTTTTCGCAGTTTGGGCGATGTGGCACCGGCGATGGGCATGATTGGTACCTTGATTGGTTTGGTGGCGATGTTGTCGAATATGGATGACCCGAAAGCCATTGGTCCGGCGATGGCGGTTGCGTTGTTAACCACTTTGTATGGTGCTTTCATCGCCAATGTAATTGCGATTCCGCTGGCCGATAAGCTGGAGTTACGCAATGCTCAGGAAAAACTTAATAATCAGCTGATCCTGGATGCAATTTTAGGCATTCAGGATGGTCAAAACCCTAAAGTCATTGAAGGTTTGCTACGGAATTACATCGCTCAGGGCAAGCGCGAAGTTGCTGTTGAAGAGGGCTAAAGCCAATGAGGGAAGAAGAACAGGAAGAGTGTAAATGCCCCCCCAAGGGGCTACCACAGTACATGGGAACCTTTGCCGATTTGATGGCATTGTTGATGTGCTTCTTCGTCTTGCTGTTGGCATTTTCTGAGATGGATGTATTGAAGTTTAAGCAGATTGCAGGCTCGATGAAGTTTGCTTTTGGCGTGCAGAATAAAATTGAAGTCGAAGACATTCCTAAAGGAACCAGCGTGATTGCACTTGAGTTTCGTCCAGGGCGGCCAGACCCAACCCCTATTGAAACACTGCAGCAACAAACCATTGAAATTACGCAGCAAATGATCGAGTTTCAGGCGGGTGAAGAAGACTCATCCGGCGGCCGTCAGGAGCAGCAGCAAGATCAGACAGGGGGCATTTCCAGCAGTACCGACGATGAAATCTCAGAAAGCGAAGCTGCAGCTGCGGCAGAGCAAGCTCAACAAGAAGTAAACGAGTTGGTGAAGCGCATTGCTGAACAAATGGAAGAACAGATCCTGGATGGGGCGATTGAGCTGGAGTCT
>JAIUMG010000348.1 GCA_022565655.1 Alkalimonas sp. | reverse complement strand
GCGCTTGTTCGTGTTTTTATGCCGCAAGTTGCCTCTTAGCTTTGCATTCTTCCCACTGATGGCGGTGGCCTGCTGTATTTTTGTTTATGCCATCACCACACAATTTGAAGGCAGTGGTTTCCTGGCGGTTTATTTGATGGGCTATCTGGTCGGCAATGCCCGTTTACCTCAAGTGCTTTATATCTTGCGGGTGCACGATGGGCTGGCCTGGCTGAGTCAAATCATTATGTTCCTGATGCTGGGCATGCTGGTGGTTCCCAGTCAGCTGCTTGATCATTTGCTGCCAGCGCTAGCCATTGCTGCGGTGCTCATTTTTATAGCCCGTCCTGTTGCGGTTTTACTCAGCTTGCTGCCATTTCGCTTCCCAGCCAAAGATCAGCTGTTTATCAGTTGGGTTGGCTTGCGTGGTGCCGTGCCGATTATCCTGGCGTTGTTCCCTTGGCTTGCCGGTGTGCCAGATGAGCATCTGTATTTTAATGTCGCTTTCGTCATTGTCATCACCTCACTAGTGCTACAGGGCTGGAGCATTTCTTCGGTCGCACGCTGGTTAAAACTGGAAGTGCCGAAAGAAACGGGGCCAGACCAAACCATGCCTCTGGATGCTATCTCCAGTAATGATGTTATCGAAGTGGTATCGTTCGAGTTAAAGCCTGATTCACCCATGCTGGAACGGCAGTGGTCTGATTTAACGGTACCACCATCGGCAGAGTTTCTAGGAGTGATCCGCCAGGGTGAATGGATCATGACACGGGAAAACCCAAGGTTCCGCCTAAAAGACAGCGTGCTGATTTTATGCAAAATGAATGATGTACAAGCCATCAGCGATGTTCTGGCCAGTACCGCAAAAGTTGGCGGCTTAACGCAAAGCGATTTCTTTGGTGACTTTGTACTAAACGCACAAATCACGCTGGATGAACTCGATGCCTTTTACACCATTGATCTGCCGGCTCATGATAGCAGCCTGACTCTGGCCGATTACATCACCGACCGATTCCACCGCCGGGTGGTGGTTGGCGATCAGGTAAGCTTGGATGAACTGGTGCTGACAGTACGTCAGTTAGACGACAATGGCGATGTGAAATTGGTCGGGATTAAACCCAAAGGTGGTTAATTCTGTATGGTAGGTTATATCGATTGAAGCGAAGAAAAGTCTATTGAATACAACACGATATCAAAAAATCCACTGTTTTTATCGGCCAGCATCACACTGATATGAGTGACATCAGCAAAATTGAGCCGCGGCAAATTACGAACTTGCCGGCCTCGAAATTGGCCAACAAATGAGCCTGCTTGAAAGTCATAGTACGCTTGTGTTTCATTGCTTTGAAAACGAGCCACATAAGCCACACCAGCTGGAATGTATGGTGTTTTCAATCGCAGCTGATACTCACGGCCATCGCCAGCAAGGTGAAGCCGAATACGCTGATAAGCAAACTCAGGCAATGCATCAGCTAATCTAAATTGTGCCGAAGCAAAGCCGCCATTATTTGCCAGTGATAACTGACCATAAAAACGCACGCCAGCTGGGTCTGAAACCGACTCAACAGAACCACGAGAGCGGCCGCCCATAACGGTGTCATGCACCAGTTGAATGCTGTCAAAATGGTTTGAGTTTGCAAATTCCAGCGCCATAGTGCCCAAAGCAAAATCCACAGATGGTTGGTTAGAAGCCGTCGCTAGCGGTATAAAGCCAGCGCTAATGATTCCTGCAGCGATAAAGCAGCGAACGTTATCGAGCATGACAGGCCCCAAATAAGCGTAGTTAATTACTTATTTCATACGCGGCAAGAACGAGATTAGATTTTTTATAACCAATGCTCCATTAATCCGAATAACGTTGGAACCAGGCAAAAAAAACGGTCTGGTTAAACGATCTCAGATCATGATTGATAAGGCTACAACCATTCCACGCGAAAAAGCTGGCAAGCCCATCGGCAACGTTGAGCTGCCAATGATGCTCGAAGTTGAACGCTGCTTAGCCGTGTTTTTGGGTATTGCAAAATAAGTAATCATAAAAATAAGTTTAAGCTAAGTATCCATTTTAGGCGGTAGCATATATCAAATACATTATATCCTATAATGTATATTATGTTAAATCGAGTATTGAAATAGTATTCAAGTATTATTTAGTGGCAAACACAATCTAATTCTGGAATTAACTACAACGAAACTGGAATTAGATCCCCTATCACATAAGGCTTACAGCCCCATGTGCCTAGATAAGCTAGGATTTTCTGTAGAAAATTAGAAAGTCTTTTAACGGTTTCTCAAACAGTTGCAACCGTTTGTTATGCCTGATTGCGCACATGTCACTTTCGCCGTTTCAAGGAGGCGTATACCTTGCTTTTGTCGCGCTTACCAACAGCAAGTACATAGACAAGAAGCTGACTATCCACTACTTCATATGCCAGCCGATAACCAGCCGATCGGAGTTTAATCTTATAGACCGAATCATACCCGGTGAGCTTGTCTGCAGGTACTCGCGGATTCTCCAATCGTTCTGCCAGTTTCTTTTTGAACTGGTTCTTGATTGGCGCTCCAAGCTTTTCCCATTCCTTAAGAGCAGCAGGAAGAAATTTAAGCCTATAGGTCATCCAGATCTACCGTTATTGCCTTGTCTATGTCGCCCCGACGTTCTTCCACCAGTTTCGCGAGCTCGTAGTCTTCAATCATATCCATCAGGGCTTCATACGTATCTGCCGGAATCAGGTAAGCGGCCGGCTTGTTGTGATTCAGAACAGCAATGGGTGAACCACTCGCCTGGGAAAGCAAGGCCGAAGGGTTTTTCTTTAACTCTGATATGCTTACAGAAAAATCTGCCAATACTTGACGCATAAAGACCTCTAATAAGAGCTATATTAAGCTCTTATATTAGGTCATTTTTTAGATAATTGCTACTGCCCGAGGCATAACGCCGCCAACACGCGCGGATTTGTAGTGCAGGCGAAGCCGGAACGAAGGATCCGTCGCCGTGCTTGTCCTTGATAATCATTGAGCCTTCTCCCCCCAGCTTCACCAATTTGGCTAAGCTGGAAG
>JAIUMG010000347.1 GCA_022565655.1 Alkalimonas sp. | reverse complement strand
CCCGTTTTGAACAGTCCTACTTTAGCACATATAAAAATACCTAGTTTACCGGTGAGGGAGCGCGACGTGTTGAGGATGGTTATTACTGGCTAACCGGCCGGGTTGATGATGTGTTAAATATTTCAGGCCACCGGTTGGGTACGGCAGAAATCGAGAGTTGTCTGGTGGCCCATGAGTCGATTGCTGAAGCGGCTGTAGTTGGCTATCCGCACGATATCAAAGGCCAGGGCATTTATGTCTATATCGCTCCGCGTGTCGGGGTTGAGCCATCTGAAGAGCTGACCAAGGCAGTTCGCGCCTGGGTGCGTCAGGAAATCTCGCCGATCGCTTCACCTGATATTATTCAGTGGGCGCCGCAGGGCTTACCCAAAACCCGTTCAGGCAAGATTATGCGGCGGATCTTACGTAAAATTGCTGCCAACGAGCACGACCAATTGGGGGATATTTCTACCCTGGCAGATCCTTCAGTCGTTGACCAATTGATTGAAAACAGGTTAAATCGTTAACAGGGACTGCTGACTGTCCGACGATGTCTGTACAAAGGCCGCATACTGCGGCCTTTCGTTCTATACTACGCCATAGACATCATAATAATAAAAGACGAGGACACATGGCCAAACTGATTGTTGCTGACGACCACCCGTTGTTTCGAAATGCGCTGATAAATGCTATTAGCAATACTTTTAGCACCAAAGCGACCATCGAAACGGATTCGTTTGAGTCGACCTGTCAGGCACTAGAGCAACACCCTGACACGGATCTGTTGCTGCTGGATCTCCACATGCCCGGCAATTGTGGCTTTCTGGGGTTAATTCAACTGCGAAAAAACTACCCTACCTTACCTATCGTGGTGATTTCTGCCAGTGAAGAGCTTGATGTGGTGAAACGGGTTATTTCATTTGGCGCTTCTGCTTACATCCCGAAGTCGGCGAACCCTTCGCAAATCAGTGAAGCACTGAAGGAGGTTTTGGCAGGTGAGCTTTGGGTACCACCATCCATGCAAAAAGCACTGGATGAACAAGATGCGCAAGAGAATGATCTTGATTTAGCTGCTCGGGTAGCACAATTGACCAACCAACAATACAAGGTATTGTATTACCTGACCGAAGGTTGGCTTAACAAGCAAATTGCCTATGATCTAAATATTTCAGAAGCAACCGTCAAAGCACACATTACCGCGATATTTCGTAAGCTCGGCTGTACCAACCGAACCCAGGTGGTGATCCAGGCACAGCGTCTGACGCTTGAGCCCCCGGTTGATAAAGCACTATCGGCTAACCATGAGCATTGATTCGCCCTGTATCGCCTGTTGTAAACTGGACGCAGAAAAAATCTGTATAGGTTGCTACCGGCATATTGCTGAAATAGCCAACTGGAATCGAAAGTCAGAGCCAGAGTTGCAAGCGATCATGCAGCGGGTTGCCGAGCGAAAACTTCAGTATCAGCAACTGGATCTGCAACACCTGGCAACCAGCCCGATCACTCAGGCAGAGTGGCAAGCTGCCAAGATTAAAGCACGGTTAAGTTAAGACAGATCTCAGATACAACAAAGCCCGCGTTTAGGCGGGCTTTCTCTTATGTACTCATTCGTTTAACTATCAGACTCGTTTAAATAAAATAGAGCCGTTGGTGCCGCCAAAACCAAATGAGTTGCACAAGGCGTAATCAAGCTTGACGTCACGAGCTTGATGCGGCACATAATCTAAATCACAGCCTTCATCCGGGTTATCCAGGTTAATGGTTGGAGTCACCACTTGGTCGCGCAGCGATAAGATGCTGATAATCGACTCTACAGAGCCTGCCGCCCCCAGTAAATGGCCGATCATTGATTTGGATGAACTCACCATAATACGATCTTTATTGGCAGCAAAAACAGATTTAATCGCTCTGGTTTCGGCCAAATCACCGGCATTGGTTGAGGTGCCGTGAGCATTGATATACCCCACCTGCTCCGCATTCACACCTGCATCGTTCAGTGCATTTTGCATCGCCATCGCACCACCACGTCCATCTTCAGGCGGTGAAGTCATGTGATAAGCATCACCACTCATGCCGAAGCCCGCAAGCTCGGCGTAGATTTTGGCACCACGCGCTTTGGCATGCTCGTATTCTTCCAGCACAACCACACCTGCACCATCACCCAGCACGAAGCCATCACGGTCTTTGTCCCATGGGCGGCTGGCTTGTTCTGGTGAGTCATTGCGGGTAGATAATGCTCTTGCCGCACCAAAACCGCCTAAACCTAATGGGGTTGAACCTTTTTCGGCACCGCCAGCTAACATCACATCAGCATCGCCATAAGCAATCATCCGTGCCGCCTGACCGATATTATGCACACCTGTGGTACAAGCCGTTACTATGCTGATATTCGGACCTTGCAAGCCAAGCATAATTGACAGTTGGCCTGCTATCATATTGATGATGGTCGATGGGACAAAAAATGGTGACAATCGACGCGGGCCGCTGTTCAACAGCTTAGTATGGTTTTCTTCAATCAGTCCAAGGCCACCAATGCCTGAACCTATAGCGGCACCAATACGAGCAGCATTTTGTTCGGTAATTTCGATACCAGAGTCACGAAATGCCTGGATACCTGCTGCAACACCATACTGGATAAATAAATCCATTTTTTTGGCTTCTTTCGCCGGGAAAAAAGGCTCTACATCAAAATTTTTCACCATGGCTGCGAACTTGGTGCTATAAGCTTCTGTATCGAAGTGCTCGATCATGCTTACACCGCTTTTGCCTTGTTGCAGAGCATGCCAACTGGAAGCCACATCGTTTCCAAGCGGCGTTAATAGCCCTAAACCCGTCACCACTACTCGACGTTTTGTCACTGCGTCCTCCACCGGTATAACCTATTCATTCCGTTGCAGCATGATGAGGCACGAACAATGCCGCAACGGAATGAATATGGGGTGTATTCACAAAAAATGGCCATAATTTTGGATACTATAAACCGTAAAACGAAAAACGGGTAGCCACGCTACCCGTTTTCAGTACAGCAGGCTTACTCTGCGTTTGCTTTGACGTAATCAATAGCAGATTG
>JAIUMG010000346.1 GCA_022565655.1 Alkalimonas sp. | reverse complement strand
GGCCAAACCCCTTCGCTTGCTTGCATGTTAAACCCTTCATAACCAGACCTACGTTGTGCAACTGGCAGCCAACACGGTAAGCTGGCCACTGGGTAAAATAGTCAAGCAGCGATCGGCGACCAGACCCCGCGGATCGCGAACCTGCCACTGTGCCGCCATCGGCACTTGACCGGTGGCCTGCAATTCAATGTCAGACAGCTGGTATATCAATTGGGGAGATAAATGAAACTGGCGCAGCAGTAGCTCATCAGATGCTGTGAGTACCGAAAGTGTGTCTGCTGAGGTGGTCAATACAACCTTGGCTTCTCGCTTTACTGCTTCACTGCGAGCAAAGTTGTACATCGCCTGCAACTGGTTAACTGACCGGGTGTGGCGCTCACGCTGCAACCAGGTCTCAAATGACGGCAATGCAATGGCCAGCAAAATCACCGCTATAGCTAGCGCAATCAGCAACTCTAGCAGGGTAAAGCCTCGCTGATGATACATACTATTGATCCCTCCAGCATGATGCATGGCCGGTGGCGGCAGTACGCACTCCAAACTGATTGATGGTTAAACTGCCACATCGGCTGTCTTGATGGTGCGGGGTTGCTGTCAATACAAAGTCTGTCGGTGTTGTACGTTGATAACTCAGTTGATAATGGGCATGGCTTGGTATAGCCAGCGTTTCAGGGTATTCACCCAATCGGCTGTAAGCCCGTTCCAGTGTATTCACCTGTTCCAGCATCAGCCGCTGTGCATCGGTTCGCCGCCCCGTATTGACATGCTCCAGATAGGAAGGATAAGCAATAGCGGCCAGGATCCCCAGGATAGCGACAACCACCATCAACTCGATTAAGGTAAACCCCTGCTCCCTTCTGTGTTGATACCAAAGATATTTAGTGTCCGCTATCTTCATCAATCACCCTTGCAACATGCTTCACTAAATTAGCAATGACAACGCTGTCATTTTATCAGGTAAAAAAAGCCTTTACAGGCTCATGAAACCAGCCGAAAATTCGGCTGGTTTTGTATTTCTATCATAGAGGTTCACAAAATGGAAGTATTTATTTATCTATTGCAACACAACCTGTTGTATTGACCGTTAACGCAGCTCCGCCGGGATGGCAAACACGATGTTTTCTTCACGACCTGGGTGTTCAACCACCACTTGACCACCTGAGCTCTGCAGCTTTTTAACCACTTGCTGCACCAGGACCTCCGGTGCTGAAGCGCCAGCAGTGACGGCAATCTTGCCAATGCCATCCAGCCATTCGGGTTGAATGTCATCGGCGGTATCAATCAAGTAGGCAGTACAACCCATTTTTTCTGCCAACTCGCGTAATCGATTTGAGTTGCTGCTGTTTTTCGCGCCAACCACCAGCAAGAGTTCAGCTTTGCTGGCAAGTTCGCGCACAGCATCCTGACGATTTTGCGTGGCATAACAGATATCATCTTTTCGTGGCCCTTCGATGTCAGGAAAACGTGCCCGCAGTGCGGCAATGACATCTGCGGTGTCATCGACCGACAAAGTCGTTTGGCTGCTGTAGCATAGCTGCTGTGAGTTTTTTACCTTCAGTTGCTGCACATCATCCACCGACTCAACCAGATAAATGCCACCAGCCGGGTTATCATACTGCCCCATGGTGCCTTCCACTTCAGGATGGCCGGCATGACCAATCAGGATGCACTCTATGCCTTTGCGACTGGCCCGGGTCACCTCCATATGCACCTTGGTGACCAAGGGACAAGTCGCGTCAAACACTTTTAAACCACGTGTTTTGGCTTGCTGCCGCACCGTTTGCGACACGCCATGAGCACTGAAAATAACAATTTGTCCATCAGGCACTTCAGACAGCTCATCAACAAATACCGCACCACGTCGACGCAAACCATCCACCACAAATTTATTGTGTACCACTTCATGGCGGACATAAATCGGGTGGTCATACAACTCAAGCGCCCGTTCCACGATGCTGATAGCACGATCGACCCCAGCACAGAAACCACGCGGATTTGCCAGTATAATCTCCATCACTGAACCTCCAGGATCTCAAGTTGAAAGGTCAGGGTCTGACCCGCTAATGGGTGGTTAAAATCCACCGTGACTGATTGCCCTGCTACCTCACGCACCAAACCTGGCATCTCAGAACCATCCGGCATGGTAAAACCAATAATCATACCAACCTCTGCCGGGCTGTCGGTTGAAAATTTGCTGCGATCCAGGTAGTAGACATTATCCGGATTTGGCATGCCATAGGCATCTTCCGGTGGCAGCGTGAAGGTCAACTTATCGCCCGCTTTTTGGCCTAGCAACTCGGCTTCAAAGGCAGCCGACACACTGCCATCGCCCATCCGCATCTTAGCCGGCTTATTGTGCACCCGGGTGCTCTCTGCTGCGCTGCCATCCGACAGCTTAATATCAACATGAAAGACCACCGTACTCTGCCCGGTAATGACCATTTCAGTATTACTGGCTGTGCTCATGGGTTTGCTCCTTCTGACTGAAACTATCCCAGATCAATAACGCAGCGCCAACGACAATAGCGGAGTCAGCAATGTTAAAGGCCGGATAGTGCCAGTTCTGATAGTACAAATGGAAAAAGTCGATGACATAACCATGCCACAACCGGTCAATCAGATTGCCAAGCGCACCGCCAATGATCAAGCTAAGCCCAATACTCAATTTGCTGACTTTCGGGCCAAGCCGTGCTAACCAAACGCTCAGCACGATGGTGATCACCACCGCCACTACAGTAAAAAACCAACGTTGCCAGCCGCCCGCATCACTTAAAAAAGAAAATGCAGCACCAGGGTTACGCACATAGGTCAGATTGAAAAAAGGCAGCAACTGAATGGAATCGTACAGCGCCATGCTGTGATGCACCCATTGCTTGCTAAGTTGATCCAATACCAGCACCAACAGTGCCAGCCACCAAAAGGCCCAGCCCGTTTGACGAAATAGTTGCATCAGGCAAACTCTCGCTGTTCACCATCACCACTGACATTGCTGACGCAACGCAGACAAATGGTCGGATGTTCACTATCCGCGCCCACATCATGCCGGTAATGCCAGCAG
>JAIUMG010000345.1 GCA_022565655.1 Alkalimonas sp. | reverse complement strand
CTCGGTTACCCCATGCGGTAATTTGGCGCTTCTTTGGTAATTTGCACATCATGCACGTGCGACTCGCCCATACCAGCCGCGGTCACTTTAATAAACTGTGGCTTGGTGCGCATGTCTTCAATGGTAGCACTGCCGGTTAAACCCATGGCTGAGCGTAACCCGCCCATCTGCTGATGGATGATGTTTTCAATCGGCCCTTTGTACGCAACACGGCCTTCAATGCCTTCTGGTACCAGCTTTTCCGCGTTATCGCTACCCTGAAAGTAACGATCGGAAGAGCCATTGCGCTGCGACATCGCACCCAAAGACCCCATACCACGATAGGATTTGTAGTAACGGCCCTGATACAACTCAACTTCGCCAGGCGATTCTTCCGTACCGGCGAACATCGAGCCAACCATCACGCAATGAGCACCAGCAACCAACGCTTTAGCCACATCGCCAGAGAAACGAATACCACCATCAGCGATAATTTTCACATTGGTGCCCTTCACCCCTTCCACCGCATCAGCAATGGCCGTAATTTGTGGCACACCGCAGCCGGTCACAATACGGGTGGTACAAATAGAGCCCGGGCCTATGCCCACTTTCACCGCGTTGGCACCGGCATCGGCTAAGGCTTTGGCACCCTCAGCAGTCGCGACATTACCAGCCACAATCTGTAAATCCGGGTACTGAGCACGAGTTTGTGTCACCCGATCAATCACCCCTTGCGAATGGCCGTGTGAGGTATCAATCAACAAGATATCTACCCCGGCTTCTACCAAAGCAGCAATGCGCTCATCCGTGCCAGCACCGACACCCACAGCAGCACCAACCCGTAAACGGCCCAGCTCATCTTTACAGGCATTGGGTTTGCTGGCAGCTTTGTAGTAATCACGCACGGTGATCAGGCCTTTTAATTTAAAGGCATCATCTACCACCAGGACTTTCTCAATGCGGTGTTGGTGCATTAGGCGGAAGGCTTCTTCGCGCGAGGCTTGTTCATTCACCGTCACTAAACGATCTTTTGGCGTCATCAGTACCGACACTTTACTGGCAGCATTGGCTTCAAAGCTCATATCGCGCCCTGTGACAATACCCACCAGATTATTGTTGGCATCAACCACCGGGAAACCAGAAAAGCCATGTTGCTGCGCCAGAGCCTGCACTTCACGTACCGTCATGTCCGGAGACACCGTGACCGGATCGGACACCACACCACTTTCGAATTTTTTCACCTTGCGGACATGCGAAGCTTGTTCTTCGATGGTCATGTTTTTATGGATAAAACCAAGGCCGCCTTCCTGTGCAATGGCAATGGCTAAGCGAGCTTCTGTCACTGTATCCATGGAAGCAGAAACCATTGGTATATTCAGGCTGATGGTGTCGGTCAGCTGGGTACGCAATTCGGCTGTATGGGGTAAAACTTTGGAGTGTGCTGGTACCAGTAACACGTCGTCAAAGGTAAGAGCTTCTTTCATGATCCTGAGCATTGCAACAATCTCGCTTCTAAGGAAAAACCAAGGGAATGTTGCGGCGCAATTTTAACTTGTTTTGGCCTGTGCCACAAACGATTTTTTTGCTTTTGTGCTAGAGTATGGCCTTTCTGACCGTTGTACCGAGTAACTGTACCGAGCAACCCTGATGCAAAACAAAGATATATACACCGTTTCCCGACTGAACAGTGAAGTAAGAATGACACTGGAGTTGCAGTTTGAACGCATCTGGCTGCAAGGCGAAGTCTCCAACTTTGTCGCTGCCGCCTCTGGCCACTGGTATTTTTCGCTGAAAGACAGCGCGGCTCAGGTTAAAGTAGCCATGTTTCGGCAGAACAACCGCAGCGCCAGCATCAAACCGCAAAATGGCCAGCAGGTGTTGATTAAAGCCCGCATCAGTGTGTACGAGCCGCGTGGTGAATACCAACTGATCGCCGAGATGCTGGACGACGCTGGCAGCGGATTATTGCAGCAACAGTTTGAACAATTAAAAGCCAAACTGCACAGTGAAGGCTTGTTTGCCAGCGAGCGAAAGCGCCCGCTGCCCGCCATGATCCAGCGCGTCGGTGTGATCACCTCGCCGACCGGCGCGGCGATCCGCGATATCATCACCGTGTTGCAGCGGCGTGCTCCTGGCATGGAAGTCATTATTTACCCCAGCCAGGTGCAAGGCGCCACGGCGGCAGGTCAATTGATTCAAGCCCTGCAGACCGCCTATCGTCGGCAGGAGGTGGATGTGTTGATTATTGGCCGGGGCGGAGGTTCACTGGAAGATCTCTGGTGCTTTAATGATGAAGCACTGGCCAGGCTGATGGCACAAAGCCCGGTGCCCATCGTCAGTGCTGTGGGTCATGAAATTGATGTCACCATCAGCGACTTTGTTGCAGATATCCGCGCAGCCACACCTTCAGCGGCAGCAGAGCTGGTTTCCAGCGATCAGTTGCATTTGATGGAACGACTGCAGCGTTTACGTCGCGCCTTGCAGCAAGCTCAGCAACAACAGCTTAGTCGCCTTACCCCACAATTGCACAATTTACAGCAACGGTTGCTGGCCCGTCACCCTGCCCGGCAATTGCTGCAACAGCAGCAGCGGCTGGATGAGCTGACCGGACAATTGCAACGCCGCATGCAACAGCGCTTGCAACAAGCCCAACTGCAACAAGCCAGTGCCGAACGCCAGCTGACACAGCTATCGCCACTAAAAACCCTGCAGCAGCAACAGCGTAATCTGCAGCAACTGCAGCGCCAACTCAGCCGTGCCATGCAGCAGCGTTGGCAACAGCAGCAACAAGGTTGGCAGCTATTGATGGCCAGGCTGGATACGGTCAGCCCACTGGCCACCCTGGCCCGGGGTTACAGCATTAGTTTTGATGAGCAAGGCAAGGTGATTAATTCAGCTGAGCAAGTCAACGTCGGCCAAGCAGTCACATCACGACTGGCCAGTGGTGAGTTTCAATCTACGATTACCGCGATTAAGCCAGGGTGAGAGTGTTCATGAAACTAACATCAATATGCACAGCGAGATTAGACTTACTCTAAGCGAACCTTTGAAGCCCCGGACGGGCTTCACAGAGCCCCCATGGATGGG
>JAIUMG010000344.1 GCA_022565655.1 Alkalimonas sp. | reverse complement strand
CTTCCTTGCCAACAGTAGATGCCAAGGATATTTTTGAAAGCCGAATGAAGCGGGTGATCCAGCGTTCGCAGCAAGGGGTTCATCTGGTTGAGAATGGTTCCTTGCAACGCTATGTCATTTACCTGGTGCTGACGGCATTGGTTTTCACCAGCTGGCCGCTGCTGCAATTGCAGCAATGGCGTGGCGAGCTGGCCCTGATGCCGGTGGATCCGATGTCTGCTGGTGCTTTAATACTGTTGATGGTGATGGCGATTTCGGTGGCGGTGCTGCATCGGCAACGTCTGATAGCCTTGCTCTTTACCGGCGCCACCGGCTTGCTGATCACCGTAGGTTTTGCGCGGTTTTCGGCGCCGGATCTGGCGCTAACTCAGTTTTCGGTTGAGGTGATGGCGATCTTTATCATGATGTTGGCGCTGTCTTTTTTACCGCAGAGCTCGCCGAAAGAAAAAGTCCGTTACCGGGCAAAGCGCGATGCAGTTGTGGCCTCGGTGGCGGGCTTGGGCGTAGCGGTGCTGAGCTTTGCCGTGATGACCCGGCCGCAGCAGAGTATTTCCGATTACTTCTTAGCCAACAGCGTGCCGGGCGGTGGCGGCACCAATGTGGTCAATGTGATCCTGGTGGATTTCCGCGGCTTTGATACCCTAGGCGAGATAGCGGTACTGGCCATTGCAGCGTTGGCGGTCTTTGCCTTAACCCGCAACCTGCGTTTAAAAGGCCACAGCCCCAGCGCAGAGCACATCGATGCCTGGCATGGCTACGCCCAGCCTTATCCACTGATCTTACGCACCCTGGCCAGGCCCTTGCTGCCGATGGCCTTGCTGGTATCGGCCTATATCTTTTTGCGTGGGCACAACCTGCCAGGCGGAGGCTTTATTGCCGGCTTGATTACTGCTGCTGCGCTGAGCCTGCAATACGTCGCCTGTGGCATTCGCTGGGCTCAGGTACGGATGCTCACTCAGTTCCGGCCGCTGATCGGTGCGGGCTTATTGATTGCTGGTCTGACTGGACTTGGCAGCCTGCTGTTTGACCACCCCTTCCTGACCAGCTGGTTCAGCTACTTCGAACTGCCGGTGATCGGTAAGTTTGAACTGGCAACCGCCTTGCTGTTTGACCTTGGGGTCTATGCCACGGTAGTGGGTTCGACCATGCTTATTCTGGCCAATATGGGGCGTCTGATGACCATTCATGGCCCCGGTAAGGAGATCGGCTGATGGAAATTCTGGTGGCCCTGATGTTGGGCGTGTTAACCACCTGTGGTGTGTATTTGGTGCTGCGGCCCCGCACCTTTTCGGTGGTGCTGGGCTTGACCATGTTATCGCATGCCGTCAACTTATTTTTGTTTAGCATGGGGCGTTTACACAGCAATGCGCCTGCAGTGATTGGCGCGGCAGAGCAGCATGCTGATCCGCTGCCACAAGCACTGGTGCTTACTGCCATTGTGATCAGCTTCGCCATGACCGCCTTTGTGGTGGCACTGGCGCTACGTTCAGCACTGGAGTTACGCAACGACCATGTAGATGGCGTCGACAAAGAAGAGGAGCCTATCTAATCATGCACCTGATGATCCTGCCTGTGCTTATCCCTTTATTTGCCGGCGCACTGCTCACGCTGTTGTATGGCCTGTCGATGCGTCAGCAGCGGGCTTTAAGCCTGCTCAGCACCCTGGGCCAGTTGTTGGTGGCGCTGCTGTTGATGCAGCAGGCGCTGAGCGGCGATTACTTTTTCTACCAGCTCGGCAACTGGCAGCCACCTTTTGGCATTGTGCTGGTGTTGGATCAGCTCAGCGCGATGATGTTGCTGCTGTTGGCTGGCCTGGCCTTGTTCAGCACCCTCTACGCTTGCGTGGGGGATGATCGCAAAGGCGCGCATTTTCATGCCTTAATTCAGTTTCAGCTGCTCGGTTTAAACGGCGCTGTGCTGACCGGGGATCTGTTCAACCTGTTTGTATTTTTTGAAATTCTGCTGATCGCCTCGTATGCCTTGCTGTTGCATGGTGGGGGCCGCGAGCGCAGCCGGGCCGGTTTGCGTTATGTCATTATGAACCTGGTAGGGTCTGCGTTTTTCCTGATAGCCCTTGGGGTATTGTATGGGGTTACAGGCACGCTGAATATGGCCGATATGGCGCTGAAAATTCAGCAATTACCAGCGGCAGACAGGCCACTGATCCATGCAGCCGCAGCGCTGTTGCTGGTGGTGTTTGGCATCAAGGGGGCGTTGCTGCCACTGTTGTTCTGGTTGCCGCGGGCTTATGCTGCAGCCGCCGCACCAGTGGCTGCCTTGTTTGCGGTAATGACCAAAATTGGCATCTACGCCATGATCCGGGTGTTTTATCTGGTGTTTGGTGGTGAAGACGGCATTCATCTCAGCTTGTGGCAATGGCTGTGGCCACTGGCGCTGGCGACCATGGCCATCGGGGCCATCGGAGCCTTGGGAGCTCGCAGCCTGCGCGGTTTAACCGCCTGGATGGTGATCGTTTCGGTTGGTACCTTAATGGCGGCCATCGCCGAAGCTACTATCCCGGCACTGGCCGCTGCCTTGTTGTATCTGTGCCACAGTACCTTGCTCACGGCCACCTTTTTCTTATTGGCCGATGTGGTGCAGCGTTACCGGCCTGGCCCGCGTGATTACTTTGTTACTGGCGCCAGGGTCCGCCACCCGGTGCTGCTGGGTGCCTTGTTTTTTACCGCTGCAGTCGCCTTTGCTGGCTTGCCGCCCTTATCGGGTTTTATCAGCAAGGTCTGGTTACTCAGCAGTGTCACCAGCTTTTGGGGCTATGCCGTGTTCTGGCCGATGCTGCTGGCGTCGAGCCTGGTGATTATTGTGGCACTGAGCCGGGCCGGCAGTGCCCTGTTATGGCGGCAAAACAAGCAGGAGCCGCTACAGGCTAAAGCACCGGCCAGTGCGACCTCGATAGTCATCTGCTTACTGACGCTGAGTGTACTATTTAGCGTGCTGGCGCAACCATTGATGACCTTTGCTACCAGCACGGCTACACAGATCTTGAGCACCGAGCGTTATCTGCATGCTATTCCATTGGGGGAGGGGCTATGAAAAACTCAATGCATCACCCACGCAAGGTTTTACCT
>JAIUMG010000343.1 GCA_022565655.1 Alkalimonas sp. | reverse complement strand
AGATCCAACATGCAGACATCCTGACAGACACCGCCAAAGTCAGAGTGCGGACCAATAGTGCCGGCATTGCCTTAACCGTCCTGTTGCATGAAGGTGGAGCCGCTTACTTGCCTGAAAGCATGGTACAACAACACCTTGAAAGCGGCTGCTTGCAACTCATTAGTGATGCTCCGGTGATCAATCGAAACTTATACGGAGCTTACCTGAAATCAACAGAATCAAGAGAGAGCCTGCAAGCGGTATTACAGCAATTGATTAAGGTTTAAACAAGCTAACTCCGCGTCCACGCGCCTGTAAAATGATCAATCGTTTATGGCTGGTAAACAAAGGCACTAACAGCGGCCCAAATGCTAAAGCAGCCAGTGCCCAACGACCAGCCTGCATACCTGCCCTTAATGCCGCAACATAGACCGACAGGGCGGTACAGACAAACATCGCAGGTAACAATAACACAACAATACCCCCCGAATTGGTTTGGTGAATCTATTCATGCTAAGGGCACTATCATAACAAACTCTGACAAGCGGTTTTGTTATGATTTAGCTAAAATTATGCGGGTACACTCTAGTCAACCGCTATCCGCCGGTACACCCAGGCCTGGCTACCACTATCCAGCACGACTTGCTTACGCTGATAGCGCACGCCAAGCCGCTCATAGCGATCCAAGCGCTGCATCTCATTGGCACTCACCTCAAAGCGTAAGCCCGTTGTACTGGCCTCAGGGGCTGCCACTAAATCCAGTCCATCCCGCGCATAACCTGTCAACGTATCTGCAGTCACGTCGACAGTCCGGCCAATAATAAAACGTCGTACCCATGGTTGCTTTAAGGTGCCATAGACAAAAACCTGATAAGGTTCATCAGAATACTCAAATCGCTCCGGAGCTGAATAACCGATAGGGCCAAGCAAGTACAGCCAAAGTAACCACCATACTGCCAAAGCGCTGGCTAGAGTCGCTGCAACGGCAACCCCTATAGAACGTAGACGCACCGATACACTCACGCTTTATCCTTATTGTTACATAGTTAGGCATTGGACAATCCTAGGCTGAAAAAAAGCAAAAAAAAAGCCCATCATCACGATGGGCTTTTGAAAGCAAAAATCTTCATTCAACAAAAAACTTAGTTTGCAAAGATTTCCAGCAAGGTGCTGCTTTGCTCTTCACCAGCCTCATCCTTGAATGATATCACCCCCATGTATGGGAATGGGCTTGCTGTCAAGCCTCTGGTGGTTAAGGTAATGTTGTTAAAACGACCTTTGATCGCTCGTGTTGGTGCAATCACACGCGAGGTCACAGTGTTGTGCTCATTCACAATCCAGTAAGGCATGGTATAAGTGACTTCTGCTGCGCCCTGTAGGTCACGTGGATGCACCCAGACAATGTATACGTCGCCGACCGCACTATTGGCAGATGGTGCAGGATCACGCAATACAATGCTTTCATTGCCACTATCGTTGGTTGCAGAGGTTACAAATGAGCAAGACCAGCCAGTACAACGATAAATATGCAAATCAAGGATTGCGCCTGGTACCGATGCTAAGTCTTCATTTAGCATAAAGCGAGCAACCCGAGTACCTTCAGGGATCTCCAATATGTGAGTTCCCAACCCAGGCTCATTAAAGCTAAAGGTACCATCTGGATCTTGTGGGATGGTTCTGGTTCCACCAAATGGATCCGACAAGCCAACCATACTGGTGCTGGTGGTGCCGCTGTATTGCATCAACACAGGGAAAGACACCCGACCAACCCGAGCTGGCACTTGGGCAGAAATCTCTGCTGGTGCTTCGATCAATGTTGGAGGAACGGCCTGAATTGCAACCGGGCTACGAACATCATGCTGACCATTCGATAACGTCACTGCACCAAAATGCCACTGGTTAAATACTGTGGATGCCGTGGTTTCAAAGTGAATGGCATAAGCAGCCGAGCCATCAGCTGGCACATTCAGGCTGTTTGAAGCAGCCCACTCGCCGTTTTGCCCCAGGGTTAAGACGGTTGCTGTAAATCCTGCAGGTGCTTCAACGTCAATGTTGTATACCGATGCAGAACCTGTCACATCCGTCACCTCACGGTACACAGTACGACTGCCATCCAGTGCAGCAATACCTATCGAAGGCAAGTTCAATTGACTTGCTTCAAAGTCATACCCCGCCGCTGCAAAATCATCACAGCTAAAGCCGCTGGCATTCAACACAAAGTTATAGGCTTCTAAACCACAGAGGAAAGCAAAGTAATCATTGCTGTCCAGGTCATAGACCAAACCAGGGTTGGCTGCATTTGCCGGTACCGCATGGCCAGCACCAAAATCAAATGGATCGGCAGCAGTCACGCCATTTTCTTTCACTAGATCCTGGCGCGCCGTCGTCATTAAGGCAGATTTAACCATGGCAGGTGACCACTCAGGGTTCGCTTCACGCAACAATGCCGCCATGCCTGCAATATGCGGGCTCGACATCGAGGTACCTTGCAGATAAACAAAGGGCACATCATTAGTACCGAGCATAGGTTGCTCAGAGCCTGCCGCTAAAATACGAACACCCGGTGCCGTAATATCAGGTTTTATAATATCAAACGATGCCCGGTTAGGTCCCCGTGAAGAAAAGTCTGCGATGACATTTCCCACTTCCGGTTGTTCAGCCAATGTACCAGCACTGAAGCGGACATTAATATCTTCACCATTTGCCAAAGCACCTAACAATGCCTGGCCATCACTCAGCCTGATCATGTAACCAGGAATATCGAAGTTACCCTCGCCTCCCATGACAATTGGTGGAGTATTGTCGCTATTGATCACAATAGCCCCTACAGCACCAGCAGATTCTGCTGCAGCAAGCTTAATGTCAAAAGCACAAGCACCACGCTGCATCAGGGCTACTTTCCCTTCTAACTCAGCCGCATTTACCAGAGGATCGCAAGCCAGTAGTGGATCAGCGACCACCAACTCCCCTTCGACCTCACCGAGTTGTGAGATAGGCGTTGTAGTACCGGCTTCAATAGCACGGTAGGTGCCACTGACCGAGCCAGTCAATACTTCGATACCACCTACCACACTGGTGCCATCATAGGTAGAAGCAGCAACACTGGCGAC
>JAIUMG010000342.1 GCA_022565655.1 Alkalimonas sp. | reverse complement strand
CACAATGGATAGCGCAAAGCCAATCGCGACCAGAAGTAACGGCTCCGGGCCCAGATCAGGGAAGTAGCTGACTACCATTTGGCCGGCAATCAAACCAAAGTATGAGACAATCATGTAAAAAGCAAAGACGGTACCGCGCTGGTGGTTGTCTGCCTGCTCATTCAGCCAGCTTTCCAGCACCATGTACTGAGTCATCATGCCCATACCCACCAGAAAACGCAGCAATAACCAGAAGGTTAAGTCAGGCACTAAACCATGACAAAGAGCTGAGGCAGTGACCACACCGGCACTGGCCACAAAAGCCCGGATATGACCTACCCGGGCGATCAGGCGGTGGCCGACTTTAGAACCAAGCACCAGACCAAGGTAATACGCTGACATCAGGGCGCCAATCCACAATGGATCCGCGTTTTCTTTTGCCAGCAGTAAGCCCAGGTAGGTGGTAAGCAAACCAGCGCCGAGTACCATCAAAAAGGTTGAAAAGTACAAGGATGAAAATGCTTTATATGATCCTGATTGTGCTCCTGACTCTGCTTGCGACATAACCACTCCCTGTTTCATGCTGCCTATGCTATTTAACGCGCATACCTGCAATTGCACCACTATCTGGCGATAAAATATAGAGCTCGTCACCACCAGGGCCTGCTGCTAATACCATGCCCTCCGATAAACCAAAGCGCATTTTCCGCGGTGCCAGGTTGGCGACCATCACGGTATAGCGGCCAATCAGATCTGCTGGCTCATAGGCGGCTTTAATCCCCGCAAATACTTGGCGGGTTTCGCCTTCGCCAATATCAAGCTCCAGCCTGATCAGTTTGTCGGCTTTTTCAACGGGCTCGGCATGAGCAATACGGGCGACCCGCAAATCAATTTTGGCGAAATCATCAATGCTGATAGTTTCAGCAATGGCTTCACGGCTGTTCTCTTTTGCAACCGTTGTGGTTGCAGGCTGAGGTGCCGCTTTGGCTGTGATCGCTTCGTTATTTTGCTGCGGCAACAAGTTTTCTTTGGATGCATCAAGCATGGCAGAAACTTTGGCGGGGTCAACCCGTTGCATCAATGCTTTAAATGGCTCGATACGATGGTTGGTCAGCGGTTGCTGATAATTTTGCCAGCCAAATTCATCTTGTAAGAAGTTCTGCGCATCCTGGGTCATCACCGGCAAAATCGGGCTTAAGTAATGCACTAACACCCGGAACAGGTTAAGCCCCATGGAGCAGACATCATGCGCTTCTTGCTGTTTTTGTTCATCTTTAACCAATACCCATGGGGCTTTGGCATCGATGTACTGATTCGCTCTGTCGGCCAGTGCCATAATGTCGCGAACCGCGCGGGCATAATCCCGTTTTTCATAATGATTGGCGATGGTTTCGCCAGCGGCAGTAAACTCAGCCAGCAGCTCCGGCTCGGATAAAGTCGCAGAGAGAGTGCCATCAAAGCGTTTGGTAATAAAGCTGGCACAACGGCTGGCAATATTGACCACTTTACCAACCAGGTCCGCGTTCACCTTTTGCACAAAGTCATCCAGATTGAGATCCATATCGGTAATGGCAGGCGTTAATTTGCTGGCAAAATAGTAGCGCAGGTATTCAGGGTTCAGGTGATCGAGATAGGTACGCGCTTTGATAAAGGTGCCTTTCGACTTGGACATCTTGGCACCATTGACGGTGACAAAGCCATGCGCATACACCGCATTGGGTTTACGGAAACCTGCCCCTTCAAGCATGGCAGGCCAGAATAGGCTGTGGAAGTAGATGATATCTTTACCGATAAAATGATAGACCTCGGCGTCAGAACCTGGGGCCCAGTAGCTATCAAAATCAATACCACGCTGCTGACACAAGGCTTTAAAGCTAGCCAGGTAGCCAATAGGCGCATCCAACCAGACATAGAAAAACTTATCGGAGGTGCCTGGGATCTCAAAACCAAAATAAGGCGCATCACGGCTGATATCCCACATATGCAAGCCGTCGGTAAACCATTCCTGTAATTTATTGGCCATCTCTTCTTGCAAAGAACCGCTGCGGGTCCAGGCTTTCAACATGTCTTCAAATGCTGGTAAATCAAAGAAGTAATGCTCACTGTCTTTCAGTACCGGAGTCGCACCTGAGATTACTGAACGTGGGTTTTTCACATCGGTGGGGGTATAGGTTGCGCCGCATACATCACAGCTATCGCCATTTTGATCTTCGGCGCCACATTTCGGGCAGTCCCCTTTGATAAAGCGGTCCGGCAAAAACATATTTTTTTCGGGATCGTACAGCTGACTGATGGTTTTGCGCTTGATATGGCCTGCGGCATCCAGGCGTTGATAAATCAAGCTGGCCAGTTCACGGTTTTCATCGCTATGGGTTGAATGGTAATGATCAAATCGAATGGCAAAATCACTAAAGTCAGCCTGATGCTCGATACTGGTTTGTGCAATCATCTGCTCGGGTGAAATACCTTGCTGCTGAGCTTTTAACATGATGGGGGTGCCATGCGCGTCATCGGCACAGACGTAGTAACACTCATGGCCACGTGCTTTTTGAAAGCGAGACCAGATATCCGTTTGAATGTACTCCAGCAGGTGGCCTAAATGAATAGGGCCATTGGCATAAGGTAAAGCACTGGTGATTAGAATTTGGCGTTTCGGCATTGATGGCAACTCTTGACAGAAATACAGGAAAAATAATGCATGGATGATACAATACCTGCGCCCGGTTCGCATCCGTCAATAGTCGATCCGGCGTAAAAATACTGACTTCTTGCTAAATGGATAGCCCAATGTTCAATTGGTTTTCGCAAAAGACAAACAAATCATCACCAGAGCCAGCCCACCAGTCGGAATCGACTGGCGCGACAGCTCAGGGTAGGGCTCAAACTTATAAGCCTGAAGCTGCTGATGCAGAGTCGACTCCATATGCCTTTCAGCGGGTACAGCATGTTATTTTGGTGGCGTCTGGTAAAGGTGGAGTGGGAAAGTCGACCACGGCGGTGAACTTGGCGACCGCACTGGCAGCTGAAGGGGCAAAAACAGGCTTGCTGGATGCCGATATTTATGGCCCCTCCATCCCGATGATGCTTGGCTTAACTCACTCACAAGCTGCCTCTGGCGATGGCAAAACCATGCAACCGCAACAGGCCGCTGGCTTGAGTGTGCAATCCATCGGTTTTCTGGTTTCGCCTG
>JAIUMG010000341.1 GCA_022565655.1 Alkalimonas sp. | reverse complement strand
AACCAGCGCTGGTCGAAGCTAACCACATCCACGGTATCACCAGCATTTGGCGTGCCTTTTACAGCATGCACCGCTTTAGAAAATATCCACGGATGACGGCGTTTTAAGGCTTTTTCACGATCTTTTGCCAGTGTCACGACAGGGTAATTTGGGGTCTTGCTGTTTGCTTCGGTCATAGGGCTCATTGGGCTGGGTGGTAAGGGGCACTATTGTAGTCGAAAAGCCTGCCTAGATCAGTTTTTCTTGCTGGCTCATTTGTGTATGGCAGGGCTTTGTGATGCAAAGCTGACAACTCGGTTGGAGGGCTAACAGTGCACAGTGTCAACTCAGCTCTACAACTTTGGTGGTATTGTCGACAATGTGTCGCGTAACGAGCTTGACAAAGCGGCTATAACCTTCTAAAACATCATTATCTTAAATTTATGTCGACAATCTATGTCTGTTCAAAGCCCAGTATGGCGAATGCCAGTCACCGCTTCAGATCGAGTTTTGCTGGAAATACAGCGCGCCATTGTCGATGGTGAAATCGCAGCCGGCAGCAAGATCAGTGAGCCAGAACTGGCCCGACGTTTTGATTTAAGCCGGGCGCCATTGCGTGAAGCCCTGGCCCGCTTAGAGCGGTGTCACTTGATTGAGCGCATTCCCAATGCAGGGGCGAGGGTGGTCACCTTATCGCCAGAGGGGTTAATTTCGCTGTATCAATTGCGGGAAACCCTTGAAGGCATGGCCTGCCGCCTGGCAGCTGAGATGATGTCGGATGATGAAATCAGTCAGGTGCAGCAATTGCTTGATCAGCACTTGGCCACGCAGCGGGTGCGGGAAGGAGAAAGCTACTATCAGGAAGCCGGTGATTTGGATTTTCATTACCGTATCATCCTTGGCAGTAAAAACCCTTACTTAATCAATATATTATGCGATGAGCTATACTTTTTGGTTCGCATGTACCGGGTGCAGATGGGGATGAATGGCCCTCGGGTATCGCGCGCCTTCGATGAACACAAAGCCATTATCAATGCCATTGCCAACCGCGATGGTGAGTTAGCCGATTTATTGATGCGCCGCCACATTGGTGCTTCACGGCGAAATATCGAATTGCAGTTGCAGCAAGACCGGTAACCACCAGACCGCTGCAACACTAATTTTCAGCACAACCAGGGAGTTCCACTATGACTACTATTTCCAGCGCCGGCGCACTTACTGCGGGTGCAAAGTTTCGTCAGGCGATTGTCGACAATCAACCATTGCAGATTGTAGGCACCATCAACGCCTATACGGCCATGATGGCTGAGCGGGTGGGCCACCAGGCTCTGTATTTATCCGGTGCCGGTGTGGCGAATGCTTCCTTTGGTTTGCCTGATCTTGGTATGACGTCGCTGAATGATGTCTGTGAAGACATTCGTCGTATCACTGGCGCCACAGAGGTGCCATTGCTGGTGGATGCCGATACGGGTTGGGGCGGGGCTTTTAATATTGCCCGTACCGTGAAAGAAATGACCCGGGCTGGGGCCGCTGGTTTTCATATTGAAGATCAGGTCGCGCAAAAGCGCTGTGGCCACCGACCCAATAAAGAAATTGTCTCGCAAGATGAAATGGTCGATCGCGTTAAAGCCGCCGTTGATGCTCGTTTTGACGAAAGCTTTTTTATCATGGCGCGAACCGATGCCTTAGCACAGCAAGGTGTGGATGCTGCCATTGAACGCGCTTTAGCTTGTCAGGCGGCTGGTGCAGATGCCATCTTTGCCGAAGCGGTGCATACGCTGGAGCAGTACCAGGCCTTTACCAAGGCGTTGGATATTCCGGTGCTGGCGAACATCACTGAGTTTGGTCAGACACCATTATTTAATAAACAAGAGCTATCTTCGGTTGGTGTCGCCATGGTGTTGTACCCATTGAGCGCGTTTCGTGCCATGAACAAAGCGGCACTCAATGTCTATGAAAGCATTTTGCAGCAAGGCGATCAAAAAGCAGTGATTGACGATATGCAAACGCGGATGGAGTTGTATGATTTCCTGAACTACCACGCTTTTGAAGAAAAACTGGATCAGCTGTTTAGTCAGAAGCAGTAACAGCAGCACAAAGTATTCCGATTTTAAATCAACAGAATAAGAGGACAACGATCATGGTCGATAAAGCATTAACAGGCGCAGGTTTGCGCGGACAAGTAGCAGGGCAAACGGCGCTTTGCACCGTGGGCCAGTCTGGCTCGGGCTTAACCTATTACGGTTACGATATCTCTGAGCTGGCGGCTGTGGCTGAGTTTGAAGAAGTGGCTTATTTGCTGGCCCATGGTGAACTGCCAAACGCTGGCCAGTTGGCTGAATACAAAGCCAAGCTGAAGCAACTGCGTAAGCTGCCACAAGCATTAAAAGACGTATTGGAGCGAATTCCGGCTTCGGCCCACCCAATGGATGTCATGCGGACGGGGTGCTCGATGCTGGGCAACCTGGAAATGGAAACTGATTTTGCCCAGGCCGACGGCCATATTGAGCGTATGCTGGCTTTATTCCCGGCCATCGTGGTGTACTGGTATCGCTTCAGCCATGATGGTGTTCGGGTAGAAACCGATACCGATGACGATTCCATTGGCGCGCATTTCCTGCATATGCTGCACGATAAAAAGCCGAGCGAACTGCACGAAAAAGTGATGCATGCTTCCTTGATCCTGTACGCAGAGCATGAGTTCAACGCGTCAACCTTCACGGCACGGGTCTGTGCTTCCACCTTGTCGGATATTCATTCCTGCGTGACAGCGGCGATTGGCTCACTGCGTGGCCCATTGCACGGTGGAGCTAACGAAGCAGCGATGGAGCTGATTGAAAGCATGCCGAATGCGGATGAAGCCGAGCAAACCCTGATGGGCATGCTAGAGCGCAAAGAGAAAATCATGGGCTTTGGTCATGCGGTGTACCGGGAAAAAGATCCGCGTAACGCTATTATTAAAGCCTGGTCGGAGAAGCTGGCAGCAGAGTATGGCGATTCGCGCTTGTACGATGTCTCGGTGCGTTGTGAAGACGTGATGTGGCGCGAGAAGAAACTGTTTTGCAATGCTGATTTCTTCCATGCTTCGGCTTATCACTTTATGGGCATTCCAACCAAGCTGTTTACGCCTATCTTTGTGATGTCACGCGTAACCGGATGGACCGCCCATGTGAAAGAGCAGCGCGCCAATAACCGTATTAT
>JAIUMG010000340.1 GCA_022565655.1 Alkalimonas sp. | reverse complement strand
CCCATCGACATGGCTTCACCGTGGTAGGTATCGTAGGAGGCTGCGGTAACCGCACAGTTGGCAACCGGTACCTGCCAGGGACCGACCATCTGATCACGTGCCACCAGGCCAGTCACCGAACGATCGCCAATGGTGATTAAAAAGGTTTTCTCGGCAATAGTCGGTAAACGTAACAGGCGCTCAGTGGCCTCAGCAACCGTGACATCCTTCAGCTGCAGCGCTTTGCCAGCAGCCGGGCTGGTAGTCGCCTGCCGATGCATCTTCGGGGCTTTACCCAGCAAAACATTCAGTGGCAAATCAATTGGCGTATTGCCAAAATGCTCGTCCGTCAGAATTAAGTGCTGTTCTTTGGTCGCTTCACCCACCACAGCATAAGGCGCCCGCTCACGACGGCAGATATCTTCAAACACCGCTAGTTTATCAGCAGGGATCGCCATCACGTAACGCTCTTGTGATTCATTGCACCAGATCTGCAGTGGTGACATGCCGGGCTCATCGTTAGGCACCCGACGCAGTTCAAAACGGCCGCCAACGCCTCCATCATTCACCAGCTCAGGAAGCGCATTGGATAAACCACCCGCTCCCACATCATGGATAAAACAAATGGGGTTGTCTTCACCCAATTGCCAGCAACGATCGATCACCTCCTGACAGCGGCGCTCAATTTCCGGGTTTTCCCGCTGCACCGAGGCAAAATCAAGATCTTCAGCTGATTGGCCTGAAGTGACAGACGAGGCTGCACCACCACCCAAGCCTATATTCATAGCCGGGCCACCCAAAACCACCAGTTTGGCGCCTGGCGGCAACTCAGCTTTTTGCACATGGCCATCGCGAATATTGCCAAGGCCACCAGCCAGCATGATAGGTTTGTGGTAGCCACGCACTTCCAGGCCATTATGGCTCACCACTTCTTCTTCATAGGTACGGAAGTAGCCCAGCAGATTCGGCCGTCCAAACTCGTTGTTAAAAGCCGCACCACCCAAAGGCCCTTCCAGCATGATCTCCATCGCACTGACAATACGACTTGGCTTACCAAAGTCGCTTTCCCATGGTTGCTCGAAACCTGGAATACGTAAATTTGATACTGAGAAACCGACCAGACCGGCTTTAGGCTTGGCTCCGACACCTGTCGCCCCTTCATCGCGGATCTCGCCGCCAGAACCGGTAGCAGCCCCCGGGTAAGGTGAAATCGCTGTCGGGTGGTTGTGCGTTTCTACTTTCATCAGAATATGGATTGGCTCATGCTGATAACCATACTCCTGCGAGCCAGGGGCAGGAAAGAAGCGGCCAGCTTCTGAGCCGGTCATCACCGCTGCGTTGTCTTTGTAGGCCGACAGCACATAATCCGGCGTGTGCTCGTAGGTATTTTTAATCATTTTAAACAGCGACTTCGGCTGTTGCTGACCATCAATGGTCCAGTCAGCATTGAATATTTTATGGCGACAATGCTCTGAGTTGGCCTGAGCAAACATATAGAGTTCAATGTCATTTGGATTGCGCCCAAGCTGCTGGAAGTTGGTCACCAGATAATCAATCTCATCGTCGGCCAGTGCCAACCCCATCTCATCATTGGCGCGAGCCAGCGCATCACGCCCGCCCTGCAAAATATCAACCGAACTAAATGGGGCAGGTTCAGCATGGGTAAACATGGCAGTGACCGCATCAAAACTGTCAAAAACCGCTTCCATCATGCGATCGTGCAACAAAGCAGCTAGTTGCGCTTGCTCAGCAATAGTCAAGGTGGCGCTGGTTTGCACGTAATAAGCCGTACCGCGCTCTAACCGGGTGACCATCTGCAAGCCGCAATTATGCGCGATATCAGTCGCTTTCGAGGACCAGGGAGAAATGGTGCCGGGCCGCGGTGTCACCAAAAGCATCAAGCCTTCGGGCTCATGGCTGGCCAGAGCCGGACCATAAGTAAGCAATTGTTCTAACGTGTGTTGCTGCGCTGTCGTTAAGTCTGCACTTAGCTCGGCAAAATGGATAAACTCAGCATAAATCTCAGTCACCGGTAGCGCCAGACGGCGGCTTTGGTCCATGAGTTGGCGGATTCGAAATTCTGACAGTGCAGGCGCACCACGCAGGATCAACATAGGCTATTTTCCGTTGGTTGAACGACGAGGGATTCAGGCGCGCTATTATAAAGAAAATTCGCCCTAAGTGGTATGAATAAAGCCAAATTCAATAATAATTGAGCGACGGCAGCGATGAAATTTGGTATAAACGCTCCATGAAGTGCGCTATATCACTCAAATTATTATCTTTCCTGAAGCTGTTGATCATGGCCAGCTTTCTGCTTGCCTGCGTTCCTGCCGAGCCACCCTCGCAGCTGAGCCAGATCTATCAGCAGCAGCAGTTGCGTGTTGGCTTGTTGCACAGCCCAACCAGTTATTACATCGGCATTGATGGTCCTGCCGGTTTTGAGTACGAACTAAGCACCCGACTAGCAGAGCAGCTTGGCGTCGAATTGGTGGTCGACCCTAGTTTCGACTTGCAGGAGCTGATGCAGAAACTGCAACAAGGTCAAGTCGACTATATTGCTGGCGGTCTGACCCTGACGGATGCCCGGCTTGCCCAATACCGTGCGGCACCCGCTTATCAATGGGTTAATGAGCAATTGGTCTTCCGTCAAGGCCAGCCATGGCCACGCTCGCTGGACGATATCCAACAACCGGTAGCGGTCATTGCCGGCAGCAGCCACGCCGAAACCATGCAACAGTTACAACAGCACTACCCTCACCTGGAGTTTCAGGAGTTTCATGATCGCGATGGCGATGAGCTGCTGCAAATGGTGGTGGAAGATCGTCTTGCCTATACCCTGACCGATTCCAATCAGCTGGCTATTAACCGTCGGTTTTTCCCGAATCTAAGTATCGCCTTTACCGTGCAGGAAGACCGCCCTATTGGCTGGCTGCTGCCAAAAAATGATGATGACTCCCTGCACAGTGTGCTGATCGAGTTTTTTGGCGATCTGTATCAATCTGGTGATTTAGTTACACTGGAAGATCGTTACTTTGGCCATATCCGTCAATTTGATTATGTGGATACCCTGAAATTTATTGAAGCCATCGAGCAGGTCCTGCCAGACTACCAACCATTATTCCAACAGTATGCGGGCACCTTAGACTGGCGTTTACTGGCAGCGCTGAGTTACCAAGAGTCGCACTGGGATCCACGGGCACGCAGTGCCACCGGCGTTCGCGGCATGATG
>JAIUMG010000339.1 GCA_022565655.1 Alkalimonas sp. | reverse complement strand
CTCGTCGGGCTCATAACCCGAAGGTCGTCGGTTCAAATCCGGCTCCCGCAACCAAATTTATTGTGTGCAAGGTTATACTGAATCGCCCTCGGGCTCCTCTCTATAACCACGGTGCGAAGGTCGAAATCCGGCTCCCGCAACCAATTAATTGTTTGTCAGGTTATACTGAATCGCCCTCGGGCTCCTCTTTATAACCACGGGGCGAAGGTATCAATCCGGCTCCCGCAACCAATTCACAGTCACCGAACTGTGGAGCGATCGTCAGTATTGATGCTCGCCACGATTAATTTAGCATTGATTTTGGCGATAAATCAGTGCTTACGGATATAGCATTTCGCCCCGCTTGTTCGGGGCGTTTTTATATCTGCAAACCAGGTTTGTAGAATGGGCGTTTAGCCCATTTTTTATTTGTCATGATTGATAACGGCTGCTACCTGGGGTGCAGCTGTTGATCCGGAGGTTTTTTTGGCGAAGCAGGAACAGCAGTTAGTAGAACTGTTAGGACCAACTATTGAAGCTGCAGGCTTTGAATTGCTTGGCGTCGAATTTGTGCGCGCAGGTCGGCATTCGACGCTGCGGCTGTACATTGATCACCCAGAGGGGGTCACTGTTGAGCATTGCGCGCGAGTAAGCCGCGAAGTCGGCGCTATCATGGATGTTGAAGATCCGATAGCGCATGAATATTTATTAGAAGTTTCATCTCCAGGGTTAGATCGCCCTTTATTCACCCTGGAGCATTTTACTAAAGCCATTGGCGAAAAAGTAGAATTGAAACTTGCAATCCCACAGGATGGCCGTCGCAAGTTTAAAGGGAAACTAACTGCCATTGAGCAGGATATGTTGGTGTTAGAGATCGATGGCAAGCAGTTCCGTTTGCTGATGGATAATGTTGAAAAAGCAAATATTGTACCTACCTTTTAATTTCAGGCAGGTCCAACAGAGGCAGCACTAAAATGGCAAAAGAAATCTTATTAGTTGTTGATGCGGTTTCCAATGAAAAGTCAGTGCCCAGAGAGAAAATCTTTGAGGCACTTGAGTTTGCATTAGCAGCAGCCACCAAAAAGAAAAATGAAGGCGACATTGAAGTACGGGTCAGTATTGATCGTAAAACCGGTTCTTTTGATACCTTCCGTCGCTGGCAGGTGATCCCGGATGATCAGCCGGTGGAATACCCTTATCGTGAGATCACCTTATCGGCTGCTCAGTATGAGCAACCTGAGTTGAATGTGGGTGATTATGTAGAAGAGCAAATTGATTCAATTGTGTTTGACCGCATTACCACACAAATGGCCAAGCAGGTGATCGTGCAAAAAGTGCGCGAAGCCGAGCGTTCTCAAGTTGTTGAAGCTTACCTGGATCAGGTGGGTGAGTTGGTTACCGGCATCGTGAAAAAAGCCAATCGCGATAATATTATTGTTGATTTGGGCAACAACGCTGAAGCCCTGTTAACCCGCGAGCACATGTTGCCGCGTGAAACCTATCGTTCCGGTGATCGCCTGCGGGCATTATTGTTTGAAGTGAAACCAGAAGCTCGTGGTGCTCAATTATTCTTAAGCCGGACGCACCCGGATATGCTGATCGAATTGTTCCGCATTGAAGTGCCGGAAATCGGTGAGGAAATGATCGAGCTGCGTGGCGCCGCCCGCGACCCTGGTTCACGTGCCAAAATAGCCGTCAAAAGTAATGACCGTCGCATCGATCCGGTCGGTGCCTGTGTTGGTATGCGCGGTTCGCGAGTGCAGGCAGTGTCTGGAGAGCTGGGTGGTGAGCGGGTTGATATCGTTTTATACGATGACAACGATGCTCAGTTTGTCATTAATGCCATGGCACCAGCTGAAGTCGCTTCCATCATTGTGGATGAAGATGCACATTCCATGGATATTGCAGTGGAAGAGGGCAACCTGGCCATGGCGATTGGTCGTAATGGTCAGAACATTCGCTTAGCCAGCCAGTTAACCGGCTGGGAGTTGAATGTCATGACGGTTGAAGACATGCAGAAGAAACACCAGGAAGAAAGCAGCAAGGTGATGGAGCTCTTTATGAGCACGCTTGAAGTTGATGAAGACTTTGCTGCGGTGTTGGTGGATGAAGGCTTTGCTACGTTGGAAGAAATTGCCTATGTACCCATCTCTGAGCTGTTGTCTATCGATGGCTTTGACGAAGATATCGTCAATGAGCTGCGTAACCGTGCTAAAGCCTATCTGACGACGCAAGCACTGGCATCCGAAGAATCCCTCGAAGGGGCTAAACCATCAGAAGCGCTGTTGGCGCTGGATGGTTTGGATACCCACACCGCTTATGTTCTGGCCAGTAAAGGGGTTGTTACCCTGGACGATCTAGCCGATCAAGGTGTGGACGACTTATTAGATTTGGCAGAAATGTCAGAAGAACAGGCCGCTGCGCTGATTATGGCCGCCAGAAATATTGTCTGGTTCAGCGAAGAAAATTAATGGATCAACGGAGGTAACAACTTATATGGCAGATGTCACAATTGAAAAGCTCGCCACAGATGTAGGAACAACTGTTGATCGTTTAGTGCAACAATTTTCTGATGCAGGCATTAAAAAAACAGCGGGTGCAATGGTCACTGAAGATGAAAAGCGTACCTTGCTGCAGCACTTAAGCCGACAGCATGGCGCTGAATCGGCAACGCCTTCTAAATTAACGCTTAAGCGGAAAGAGAAAAGTACGCTGAGTGTTTCGGGTGGTGCCGGCCGTAACCGCGAGGTCACGGTAGAGGTTCGTCGTCAGAAGACTTACATCAAAAAGCCAATGCTGGATGAAGCAACGCAAAAAGCACAGGATGAAGCTCGGTTGGCTGAAGAAAAAGCCAAGGCTGAAGCTGCAAGAGCAGAGCAACAGCGGGTTGATGCAGAGCGTAAAGCTAAAGCTGATGCCGACCGCCGCGCGAAAGAAGAAGCTGAGCGTAAAGCTGAAGCTAAACGTCGTGAAGAGCTGAAAAAAGATGACCCTGAAGAAGCCGCTCGTCGTGCTGCACGTGAAGAGGCCCGCAAAGAAGCAGAGCGTCTGAAGCAACAGCAAGAGGCCGAGACCTTACGCAAGCTGGAAGAAGAGGCCAAGAAGCAAGCAGAAGAAGCGAAGCGTCTGGCTGAAGAAAACCGTGAGCGTTGGGAACAGGAAGAAAAAGCCAAAAAAGGTGCTGAAGATGCTGATTATCACCTGACCAGCAATGAATTTGCTAAGCAGGCGGAAGACGAAGTCGATGCGCGTG